>CAIZOZ010000092.1 GCA_903934745.1 uncultured cyanobacterium | reverse complement strand
TTGGCCGCCGCTGAGGGTGATGCCCCGCTCCCCCACCAGGGTGTCGTAGCCATCGGGGAAGCCCTTGATATCTCCCTCCAGGCGGGCCTGGCGGGCTGCTGTCTGCACCTGCTCCATGGCCGCATCCGGATCGCCATAGCGAAGGTTGTCGGCGAGGCTGGCGGTGAACAGGAAGCCCTCCTGGGGCACCAGGGCCACTTCGCGGCGCAGATCGTTCAGGGCCAGAGCCCGCACATCGACACCATCGAGGAACAGGCTGCCGGTGGGGACCTCCACCATCCGGCCCAGGGCCCGCGCCAGGGTGGTTTTGCCACAGCCGACGGGGCCCACCACCGCCACCAGTTCGCCGGGCTGGATGGCAAAGGTGAGATCCACCAGGGCCGCCCGGCTGGCGCCTGCGTACTGAACCGTCAGACCCCGCGCTTCGATCGCGCCACGGGCGGGCTGGGCTGGCGCTTGCGGCTGCGGGGGCGAAACGATTTCGGGGCGCCGGCTCAACAGCGCTTCCACCCGCTCCAGGCTTACCTGGCCGGTCTGGAAGGTGTTGAGCGTGAAGCCCAGCAGCGCCGTGGGAAACACCAAGCGCTCCACATAGAGAATCAACGCCACCAGACCGCCGATCGTGAGGCGGCCGGATTCGATCTGGCCGCTGCCGAAGGCGATCAGAACCAACAGGCTGACCGACGAGATTCCCTCCAGCAGCGGGAACAGGGTGCTGCGGGTGCGACCAAGGGCCAGAGCCGCATCGCGAAAGGTGCGGTTGCGCACCTCGAAGGCTTCCAGTTCGGTGCGCTCCTGGCCATAGATCTTGATCGCGCCGATGCCGGAAAGATCCTCCTGGATCAGATCGCTGAGGTCAGCGAGGGCTTCCTGCTGGCGCCGTTGCTGGCGCATCATGCGGCCACCGAACAGCCGCACCACCATCAACATCAGCGGATAAAGCCCCAGGGCCGCCAGGCTCAGGCCGGGATCGATCGCCAGCATCGCCGGCAAGGTGAGGGCATAGGCCAGTCCGGTGTTGGTGAGGCTGAGCACGGCGAAGCCCAGCAGGCGCCGCACGTTCTCGACATCACTGGTGGCGCGGCTGATCACCTCGCCGCTGCCGGTGCTCTGCAGCCAGCCCGGTTCCTGGGTGAGCACGTGATCAAAGATCTGCTGCTTGAGGTTTGCCTCCACCTGGCGTCCCACCCCGAACACCAACATCCGCGACCACAGCCGCACCAGGGCCATCGTGGTGGCCATCAGCACGATCAGCGCCGATTGACGCAGCACCGCATTCAGGGTGAAGCCCTGGTGCAGGTCGTTGACGATGTTGCGCACCTGCAGGGGGATGGCGACACCCAGGAGGTTCACCACCAGCAAGGCCACCGCCCCCAGGCTGAGGGTGCGGCGATAAGGGCGCAGGTACCTGACGATCAGGCCGAGCCTTATCGCGCTCATGCTGCTCAAACGGCCATCGAGAGGCCCAACCTACGCAGCCGGCCGGGATCCCAGCGTTCTCGAGGCTGGCTTCGTGCCAGCCTCGATGGGGTTGATCCCTGGCCATGGACGAGCAGAGCCACCCCCTCCACGCCCTGGACCGCCAGAGCATCGACCGGTTGTTGGCCGTCGATCCCCCGGGCGACGAGCAGCTGGTGGATGCGGCCCGGCTGCTGATGCGCTACGAGGGCTTTCCCGGCGCCACCGATCTCAAGGATGATCTCGAACGGGTGCTGCGGCTGTGGGGTCTGAATCGGGACGGGCTGCATCAGCGCACCCGGGCCATCTGGGCCGCTGGATACCGGCCGGGCCCGGCCCCGGTGGCGGAGGCTGTCGGTTCGGGATTTGACACGGCCGATGCCGATTCGCCCTGAGTCGCTCCCTGGCGGGCCCCGCGGCTTGTTGCGTTGAGGTCGGGGGTGCAGCGGCCTCAGGCAGCAGTAAAGCCGTGGTCTTGGTTCGATCCTGTTGGCAGCAGTCGCCAGATCGGCCCTCCTCGGGTGATAGTGGAAACGTCCCCATCACCCGGCCCGGCGTGCTTTGCACCCGGGCTTTTTTTTGAGGAGATGGCCAGTCGCAGCCGGGCCGTCGATCCCGCCAAGGGCAGGGTGGTGGCCGTGGGTCGACTCGCCGCTGCTGGCCTGATTGCCGCGCGATGACGACATAGCGTCGAGGCCAGTCAGCGCAGCTGCCATGGGTGCCGCCTTGTCTTTTCCCCAGCTCCTGGAGCAGCTGCTCGAGGGCCGTGATCTGGATAGTCCCCAGGCGGAGCGGCTGATGCGGGGCTGGATCGGCGAGCAGATCGATCCGGCGCTCACCGGCGCCTTGCTGGCGGCCCTGCGCTGCAAAGGCCTGCGCGGCGAGGAGCTGGCGGCCATGGCCCAGGTGTTGCGTGAGCATTGCCCGCTGCCCGGCCCCCGCCCCGCGCTGCATCTGGTCGACACCTGCGGCACCGGCGGCGCCGGTGTCGACAGTTTCAACATCTCCACGGCCGTGGCCTTCACCGCCGCGGCCTGCGGCGCCCATGTGGCCAAGCACGGCAATCGCAGTGCCAGCGGCCGGGTGGGCTCCGCTGATGTGCTCGAAGCCCTGGGCCTCGATCTCCAGGCCCCTGCCGCACGGGTGATCGCCGCCCTGCCCGAGGCGGGGGTCACCTTTCTGTTCGCGCCGGGCTGGCATCCGGCTCTGGTGGGCCTGGTGCCCCTGCGCCGCGCCCTGGGGGTCCGCACCGTGTTCAACCTGCTGGGTCCCCTGGTCAACCCCCTGCGCCCGGATTGCCAGGTGCTGGGGGTGGCCCGGGCCGATCTGCTCGATCCGATGGTCGAGGCCCTGCGGCAGCTGGGTCAGGGTCGCGCCATCGTTGTCCATGGCCATGGCGGCCTCGATGAAGCCACCCTCTCCGGCCCGAGTGAGCTGCGCCTGCTCGACCAGGGTGAGGTGCGCCAGGAGTGGCTCGATCCGCTCGCCCTGGGCCTGCAGCAGGCCCCCATGGCCGCCATCGGCGGTGGCGATCTGGAGCAGAACCGACGCCTGCTTGAAGCCGTGCTCCAGGGCGAGGGCGACCAAGCTCGTAGCGATGTGGTGGCCCTCAACACCGCGCTGGTGCTCTGGACCTGTGGCCTGGCCGCTTCGGTGGCCGAGGCGCTGCCCGAGGCGAGAGAGTGCCTGCGGAGCGGTCGGCCCTGGCAGCGGCTGGAAGCCCTGCGCGCGGCCCTGGCCACCCCTGCTGCGGGATGATCGGGCCAGTCGAGCGCCCGGCCGTGTCCCACCCTTCCGTTGCCGTCGTGCCCCAGCCGCAGGCCGACTCCGGCGCCCAGAGGGCCTCTGGGGCCGAGACGACCGTGCCGGCGGTGCTGTTACTGGCCGATGGCACCCTGCTGCGCGGTCTCGCCTTCGGCGCCAGGGGCACGGTTGTCGGCGAAGTGGTGTTCAACACCGGCATGACCGGCTATCAGGAGGTGATCACCGACCCCAGCTACTCGGGGCAACTGGTCGCCTTCACCTATCCGGAACTGGGCAACACGGGCGTCAACTCTCAGGATCTGGAAGCCAGCCGGCCCCAGGTGCGCGGTGTGATCGCCCGCGAGCTGTCACCGCTGGCCAGCAGCTGGCGCGCCGAGGAGACGCTTGAGCCCTGGTTGCGGCGGCATGGGGTGGTGGGCATACGCGGTGTCGACACCCGCGCCCTGGTGCGCCATCTGCGCGAAGGCGGTGCGATCAACGGCATCATCAGCAGTGAGGGCCTGGCCCCCACCGAGCTGTTGCGGCAGGTGCGCGCCGCTCCCTCAATGGCGGGATTGAATCTGGCGGCCGGCGTCAGCACCAAGGAGCCCTATCACTGGTCGAGCCTCTGCAGCGCCGGCTTCGACACCCGTCTCCAGCCCCAGCCGGCCACGCCCTACCGGGTGGTGGCCATCGACTTCGGCATCAAGCGAGCCATCCTCGAGCGGCTGGTTGCCCATGGCTGTGAGGTCACCGTGCTGGCGGCGGATGCCAGCCTCGATGAGGTGCTCAGCCAGCGGCCCGAAGGCGTGTTTCTCTCCAATGGCCCTGGCGATCCTGCGGCCGTGAGCAGTGGCATCGCCCTGGCCCGGGAGCTGCTGCTTCAGCGCCACCTGCCGCTGTTCGGCATCTGTCTGGGCCATCAGATTCTCGGCCTGGCCCTGGGGGGGCACACCTACAAGCTTGGCTATGGCCATCGCGGCCTCAACCATCCCTGCGGCTCGCCGGGGACCGTGGAGATCACCAGCCAGAACCATGGCTTTGCCCTCGATGCCGACTCCCTGCCGACCGACCGGGTGAGGATCACCCACCACAATCTCAATGACCGCACCGTGGCGGCGCTGGCCATGGTGGATCAGCCCGTGTTCGGGGTGCAGTACCACCCGGAGGCCAGCCCCGGCCCCCACGACAGCGACCATCATTTCCAGCGGTTCACCGCCCTGATGGCCCAACGGCGCTGAAGACTCTGGGGGGCTGATCGTCAGCGGTTCCAGGACGTTCTGTTGCGGTTGAGTCATTCCGCCAGGACGTCCCTACACTTCAGCCCACAGCGTTCGAAGGGGACTGAGCCATCTCTGACCTGCAGCGATTGACCGTCTCGCTCCGAGGGGGCTGCGAACGGCAGGCATCGTGCCTGTTGTTCAGCTTCACGGGACAGCTGGATGCCTATTCCGATAAGCAGTTTAATGAGTTCATCGCCAGCCAGCAGGGCGCCGGCAAGCTCGCGCTGGTGATTGATCTCAGCCGCATCGATTTCATTGATTCCTCCGGGCTCGGTGCTTTGGTGCAACTGGCGAAGCAGTGCAACGAGGCCGGCAGACAGTTCCTGGTGGTCGGCAATGCCAGGGTCGTCCAGACCGTGAAGCTGGTGCGCCTGGAAGAATTCCTGCATCTTCAACCTGATCTCGACACAGCGCTTGGCCGGCTCACCGCAGCCTGAGCCTCCGGCCGGCCGCTGGCTGGCGGCCATGGAGCCCCCCTTTCCCAGCACCGAACTCGGGGCTCTGCAGCTGGCCTGGCTGGGAGATGCGGTGTGGGATCTCCACCAGCGCCTGCGCCACTGTTCCAGCCCAGGACGCAGTGCTGATCTGCATCGGGCCGTGGTCGAGGAGGTGAAGGCCGAGGCGCAGGCGCGAGCCCTGAAGCGCCTTGATGGTCTGTTGCGGGCCGAGGAGCTGGAGCAGGTGCGGCGGGGTCGTAACCGGGCCGGTCGCGGACCGCGCCGGGGGAATCCCGGCACCTATGGGCAGGCCACGGGATTTGAGACGATGCTGGGATGGCTCTTTCTTCGCAATCCGGGACGGCTGGCCGAGCTGCTGGATCAGCTGGAGGAAACCCCACCCACCCTGTGTCCTTCCGCCCATGAGTCCCCGTCCTGATCGCCGCCCTGACTCCCGTCCGGATCGGGCTCCTCGCCGGCCGGCCGGAGCCTCCGGCAGCCGTGCCGGCGGGCGGCCGGCTGGGTCGTCCTTCCGACCCGGCGGCACCAGTAGTCCGCGCTGGAGCCGGCCGGAGGGCGGCAGCAGTGAAGCCTCCGGTGATCGCCCCCGCTACGGCCGTGAAGGCGGCAGCCGGTTCAGTGCCGATCGCTCCAGCCCGGCGCGCTCCAGTGGCGAGCGCCCCGGCCCCGATCGGGAGCGCCCTACGGGCGAATGGAAACCCCGGGAGCGCCGCGGCGGCGACTCCTCCGGTGCGCCGGCGCGCTTCGAGCGTCGCGGTGGCGACTCAGCTGGCGGCCCGGCGCGCTTTGAGCGTCGTGGCGGCGAATCCTCCAGCGCTCCGGCGCGCTTTGAGCGTTCCCCCGGTCGCCCCCCCCTGCCCCGCCGTGCTGAAGAAGGTCGCTTCGGCGACCGCCCCCCCACCGATCGACGACCCACGGATCGTCGTCCCAGCGACCGTCGTCCTGCGGAGGGTCGCCCCAGTGAGCGCCGGTTCAGTGATCGGCGCCCGACCGATCGGCGCCCGGCTGAAGGCGGCTCTCCCGATCGGGATCGCCGCCCCCGTCCCGTCGGGGGTCGGGTAGCGGCTGGCCGGCCTGGGTTATTCCGCCCCGCCGGTCGCGGCGAGGCCCGCGCTGATTTCGGCGCTCCGCCGCTCCATCCTGATCGCGATCAACCCCGCGACGCCGCTGGCGCGCCGTTGGAGACAGACACCTTTGCGTCTGCCGCTCCCAACGACATGATCTGGGGCCGCCATTCCACCCAGGCCACCCTCGAGAGCGGTCGACCGATCCACCGCATCTGGTGCACACCGGAGATGCGCTTCAGCCCCCGCTTCCTGCAGCTGCTGCGGGACGCCAAAGCCTCTGGAGTCCTGGTCGAGGAGGTCACCTGGGCGCGCCTGGGCCAGATCAGCGGTGGTGCCGTGCACCAGGGAATCGTGCTGCAGCCGGCAGCGGCGGAAACCCTCGATCTGGCCACGTTGATGGACGGCTGCCGCGAGATCGGTGAATCCCCGCTGCTGCTGGCCGTCGATGGCCTCACCGATCCCCAGAACCTCGGCGCGATTGTGCGCAGTGCCGAAGCGCTCGGAGCCCACGGCATGGTGCTGCCCCAGCGCCGCAATGCAGGCCTCACCGGTTCGGTCGCCAAGGTGGCAGCGGGGGCGTTGGAGCATCTGCCCGTGGCCCGGGTGGTGAACCTCAACCGTTCGCTGGAAACCTTGAAGGAGGAGGGGTATCGGGTGATCGGCCTGGCGGAGGAAGGCAACGTCAGCCTGGAGGAGGCGGATCTGGATGGCCCCCTGGTGATCGTCACCGGTTCGGAAGGCGATGGCCTGTCGATGCTGACCCGTCGTAACTGCGACCAGTTGGTGCGCATCCCCCTGCGGGGGGCTACGCCGAGTCTCAACGCTTCGGTGGCCACCGCCCTGTTGCTCTATGAGATTGCCCGGCGTGGCTGGATGCGGGGGCTGCGTGGCACCAGCCCGGCGCCGCGGCTGGTGCGTCCGTCCCTGCCGGCCCCGGCTATGGCGGCCCCGGCGATAGCGGCGGCGACGATTCCGGAGCCGGCGGAACTGTTGGTGCCAACCCACGAGTCCGGGCCCGGGCCGCAGGCGGCTGGTGAGAGCAAGCCAGAACCCAGCGCTGCTGTGATCCCTGGCCCCGAGAACGATGTGCCCGCAGTCGATACTTCGGCTGTCACGGCTGAGGTTGCAGCCGACGATCAGCCTGACAGGGAGCGACAGGATCAGGCCGAGCCCGCCTCCCCGCCCGAGGCCAGGGCGGAACCGCAGGTTTCAGCTTCGGAGCGGTCAGCTGGTGAGCCCGAGTTGCCTCTGGAGAGCGATCTCGAGCCTGCGCTGGAGCCCCCTCTCGAGTCTGCTCTGGAGCCTGCTCTGGAGTCTGCTCTGGAGCTTGAGGCGAGCCAGGGTGCGGTCACCAGCTCTGACCTGGCTGCGGGCGAGGGTTCGGCCCAGTGGCATGCCCGCATCGCCGCCGAGACGCCCCACCCGCAGGCCCATGCAGCTGCTGAGCCCTTGGAGAATCGACTCTCGTCGTTCGCGGGGGATATCCAGCTCTGAGGGTTGCTCACCGAACTGTGATCCATGGCGAACAGCCCGGCCTGAGGTCAGGGCTGTTCGTCAGGGCACGGTGCTTTGGCTGGTCTGGATCGCTGCACCCGCTTGCGAGCTGACAGCCGCTGAAAAGGGTCTCAGCCGGCCCGCTGGGCGGCTGGCTGGGGCTGGAGGCTGCGGAACATCTGCCTGCAGCAGCCCGGCACCGCTCGACCGGGTGAGCTGGTCGGCCGTTGTGGTCGCTTTGGACTCGCCTCAGCCGAGCTGCCTGTCCAGGGTGCGGGCCCCGATCAGCAGGAGAACCGGAGCGAGGGGAGGTGTTGGATCGTGGCCTTCACACCGGCGGCCTCGGGTCCACCGATCTGGTCAAAATGGAGCCCTTGAATCTTCGCCCATGACTTCCTTCCTCTGGCCCATGCGCAACCTCGCCAATGGGTTGGGGATCACCTGGTGGGCGCGGGTGGAAACCCAGGCCCCTGATGCCATCTACTGGTTCGGGCCGTTCATGCGCCGCAGCTCCCTGGACGCCGCCCTGCCGACCTTCCTGGCTGATCTGCGTTCCGAGGCGCCCGGCAGGCTCGAAGCCACCTGCCTGCGCACCAGCCGCCAGGAGCCGCTCACGGAGGCTGCTGATCTGGCCAGCCCGCCCGAGGCGTCGGCCTGAATGCGGGTCAGCTGATAGCGTCCAGCACAGCTGGTTTGGGGATGGATGGGGATCGCCGAGTGGCGCGGGAAACTGGAACGGGGAGAGGTTTCAGCTCGTGAGTTGACCGATCAGCATCTGGCGCGGATCGCAGCGGTCGATTCCACGGTTCACGCCTTCCTGGAGATCACGGCGGAGCGGGCCCGCGCCGATGCCGATCGCATCGATGCCGCCCGCCTCGCCGGTGCAACGCTGCCGCCGCTGGCTGGCATCCCGCTGGCGATCAAGGACAACCTCTGCACCAAGGGGATCCGCACCACCTGCTCCAGCCGCATGCTGGAGACCTTCGTGCCTCCCTACGAGTCCACCGTCACCGAGCGGCTCTGGAACGCCGGAGCGGTGCTGCTCGGCAAGACCAACCTCGACGAGTTCGCCATGGGCAGCTCCACCGAGACCTCAGCCTTTGGTCCCAGCCGTAATCCCTGGAATCCCGAGCGGGTGCCGGGGGGTAGCTCCGGCGGCAGTGCCGCGGCGGTGGCGGCTGGCGAATGCCTCGCTTCGCTCGGCTCCGATACCGGCGGTTCGATCCGCCAACCGGCCTCCTTCTGCGGTGTGGTGGGCTTCAAACCCACCTATGGCCGGGTGAGCCGCTGGGGGCTGGTGGCCTTCGCCAGCTCCCTCGATCAGGTGGGTCCCTTCAGCAGCAGCGTTGCCGACAGCGCCGAAATTCTGCAGGTGATCGCCGGTGCCGATCGGCGCGATGGCACCTGCCTCACCAATCCGGTGCCGGATTACCGCAGCGCCCTGGAGCAGCCCGTCAAGGGATTGCGGGTGGGGTTGATCCGTGAGTGCTTCGACGCCGAGGGGCTCGATCCCCAGGTGAAGGCCTCCGTGCTGGCTGCAGCGGCCCAGCTGGAGCAGCTCGGCTGCGAACTGGTGGACATCAGCTGTCCGCGCTTCAACGACGGCATTGCCACCTATTACGTGATCGCCCCGTCGGAGGCCTCCGCCAACCTGGCCCGCTACGACGGCGTCAAATATGGGCACCGGGCCTTAGCCGAGGCTGGTGGCGCCGACAACCTGGCGATGATGACCGCCCGCAGCCGTGCCGAGGGCTTCGGCGATGAGGTGCAGCGCCGCATCCTGATCGGCACCTATGCCCTTTCGGCCGGCTATGTGGATGCCTACTACCGCAAGGCCCAGCAGGTGCGCACGCTGATCCGCCGGGACTTCGATCGTGCCTTCGAGCAGGTGGATCTGCTGCTCAGCCCCACCTCCCCCACCACCGCCTTCCGCTTCGGCGCCCATGCTGAAGATCCCCTGGCGATGTATCTGGCCGATCTGCTCACGATCCCGGCCAACATGGCGGGCTTGCCGGCGATCAATGTGCCCTGTGGCTTCGACGACCAGGGCCTGCCGATCGGGCTGCAGCTGATTGGTGGGGTGCTGCAGGAAGCCACGGTGCTGCAACTCGCCCATCACTACGAGCAGGCGGCCAGGGTGATGGCGCAGCGGCCAGTGGCCGCGCTGGTGGCCTGAGCGCCGCCGCCTGCCCTCAACCCCTGATCGCCGCGGCAGTGGCACCATATCTGGTGCTGTCGGGGCAGAGAAGGCGGATGGGGCACTGAATGTTGCGTGTGGCCTTAACCTGAGCCCATCCCCAAGCTCCCCCTCCTTGGCGTTCGTTCCTCTCCATAACCACAGCGACTACAGCCTCCTCGATGGAGCCTCCCAGCTGCCGGCCATGGTGGAGCGGGCCGTGGCCCTGGGCATGCCGGCCCTGGCCCTGACCGATCACGGCGTCATGTATGGCGCCATCGAATTGCTGAAGCTGTGCACGAAGGCCGGCATCAAGCCGATCATCGGCAATGAGATGTATGTGATCAACGGCTCGATCACGGATCCACAGCCGAAGAAAGAACGGCGCTATCACCTGGTGGTGCTCGCCAAGAACGCGGTGGGCTATCGCAACCTGGTGAAGCTCACCAGCATCAGCCATCTGCGCGGCATGCGCGGCCGTGGCATCTTCTCGCGGGCCTGCGTTGACAAGCAGCTGCTGCAGCAGTACAGCGAGGGGCTGATTGTGGCCACGGCCTGCCTTGGCGGCGAGATTCCCCAGGCGATCCTGAGTGGGCGGCCCGAGGTGGCGCGTGAGGTGGCCGGCTGGTATCAGCAGACCTTTGGCGATAACTTCTATCTCGAGATTCAGGACCATGGCGGCCTTGAAGATCGCATCGTCAACACCGAGATGGCCCGCATCGGCGCCGAGCTTGGGATTCCGCTGATTGCCACCAACGATGCCCATTATCTGAGTGTGGGCGATGTGGAAGCCCACGATGCTTTGCTCTGTGTGCTCACAGGCAAGTTGATCACTGATGTGAAACGCCTGCGCTACACCGGCACGGAATACATCAAGAGCGAGGCCGAGATGGCCCTCTTGTTCAGTGATCACCTCGAGCCTGAAGTGATCACGGCTGCGCTGGCCAATACGGTGAAGGTGGCCGAGAAGGTGGAGGACTACGACATCCTCGGCCGCTATCAGATGCCGCGCTTCCCGATCCCGGAGGGACACAGCGCCGTGAGCTATCTCACCGAAGTGAGTGAACAGGGCCTGCGGGCCCGCCTTGATCTGGGCGACGGGCAGCCGTTCGATCCTCTGTATGGCGATCGCCTTACTTTCGAGCTGCAGGTGATGGAGCAGATGGGGTTTCCCACTTACTTTCTGGTGGTGTGGGATTACATCCGTTTCGCCCGCGACAGCGGCATCGCTGTGGGGCCAGGCCGGGGCTCGGCCGCCGGCTCCCTGGTGGCCTACGCCCTCGGTATCACCAACATCGATCCGGTGAAGCATGGGTTGCTGTTTGAGCGGTTTCTGAATCCAGAACGTAAGTCGATGCCAGATATTGATACCGACTTCTGCATCGAGCGCCGCGGCGAGGTGATCGAGTACGTCACCCGTCGCTATGGCGAGGACAAGGTGGCCCAGATCATCACCTTCAACCGCATGACCTCGAAGGCGGTGCTCAAGGATGTGGCCCGTGTGCTGGATATCCCCTATGGCGAGGCTGATCGGCTGGCGAAATTAATCCCGGTGGTACGGGGTAAGCCAGCCAAGCTCAAGGAGATGATCGGTGCTGAATCACCGGCCCCAGAGTTTCGCGAAAAGTATGAAGGCGATCCGAAGGTGCGCCACTGGGTGGATCTGGCCATGCGGATCGAGGGTACCAACAAAACCTTTGGTGTCCACGCCGCTGGTGTGGTGATTGCCGCTGAACCCCTGGATGAATTGGTGCCACTGCAGCGCAACAATGATGGCCAGGTGATCACTCAGTACTACATGGAAGATGTGGAGGCGATGGGGCTGCTGAAGATGGATTTCCTCGGCCTCAAGAACCTCACGATGATCGAGAAGACGATTGATCTGGTGCATAAGAGCAGTGGTACGCGTCTCGATCCTGATGCTTTGCCCGAGAACGATGCCGGCACCTTCGCTCTTCTGGCCCGCGGTGATCTGGAGGGTATTTTTCAACTTGAATCCAGCGGCATGCGCCAGATCGTGCGCGATCTCAAGCCTTCCTCTCTGGAGGATATTTCCTCAATCCTGGCCCTCTATCGTCCGGGACCACTTGATGCGGGCCTGATTCCTAAATTCATCAATCGCAAACATGGCCGTGAGGCGATTGATGTGGCCCACGTCATGTTGGAGCCAATCCTGAAAGTGTCGTTCGGGATCATGGTGTATCAGGAGCAGATCATGAAGATCGCTCAGGATCTGGCCGGCTATTCCCTGGGGGAAGCCGACCTGCTGCGCCGCGCCATGGG
>CAIZOZ010000091.1 GCA_903934745.1 uncultured cyanobacterium | reverse complement strand
TTGAAATGCGCAGCATGCTGCGCATTTCAACAAGGTCGAGGTCAAGGTCGATTTGGTGACGGCGCCTAAATGTGGAACATGTTCCACATTTGCTGCCCATTCAGCAGCGCCGCTGCCCCGGCGTCCGCGGACTCCGCTCCCGTAGTTGCATCGCCGGCCCTGTCTGGCATCGTCTGCGGACTCCGCAGACTCTGACCCATGGCACCGTCAGCACCGTCACCGGACTCCGCAGACCCTGCCGCCACTGCCGTCGTTGATGGCGTCCGCCTGGCTGAGTTGACCGAGGCCCTGCCCGTCAGCCGTGGTTCTGTCTTCGAGCTGGTGAAGGCCCTCGGCATCACCACCACCAAAGGCCCCGGTCCTGATGGCCGTGGCCGGGTCTCATGGGTCAGCAGCACTGACGCCGATCATCTGGCGGAAGCGGCTCATCGGGTCTCCCGTGGAGAGGTGCGCATCGCCGACCTGGCTGGCGGTCTTGTCAGTCAGCAGAGTCAGCAGAGTCCGCAGACAGGCCTAGCCGCAGTGTCGGCACCGTCCGCAGACTCCGCAGACCCTGGCCCCTTCCTGGCCCGGCTGGAGGCGGCAGAGCGAGCCATCCGGTCAGGACTGGGACTGACAACAACTGAAACGGCGTGGATCCTGGGAGTGAAGCCCGGTGGATCACCCGTCACTCGTGGCGGGATCACGGCGACCCGAACCGGCTGGAACTGCTGGAGGCTTACGTCCGCAGCGTCAGCCGACTCCGCTGACTGAGTTGATGCAGCGCTCCATAAACCACTCACGCACCTCCTCGGTGGTGGTGTCGGCAGAAAGTAGGAACAGGGTGTTGGCGTCTGTCACTTCGCTCAAATACCGCTCATGAGCGGCATTTACAAACTCAGCCGCCTGGATCAGCTTTTGGGCATACTGCGGCTTCAGCTTGCAAGCCTGCTGCACCCATGGCAAGTATTGGCCGTGAGGCAGGCGCCTCTTCGCCTCAGCCAGAAGGTTCCCTGCTTGCAACTGCAGCGTCAGCCGACTCCGCTGACTGAGCTGACGCTGCATTACCTGGCCTGTCTGCAGCGTCGCCGGACTCCGCTGACTGAGCCGACAACGACGCCGAGGTGATCGAGGCCCAGGGGCCGGAGGCCCTGCCCGTTGATCCGCCCCATTGGCACCACAGCAGGAGCACCGTTGCCGCTGGCCTGCCCGTTTTGATCGCTGGGGCGATGGTTTGACCGCTTCCGCAAACAGAAAATCACCCCCAGTCGATTCTCAATAAGGCCGCGGCGACACCCTGTTACGACACCTGTTGAGAGTGCCCCAGTCACAGCAGGCATTCTCGGGATAGTTGCGCCTTTTGTAGAGAAGGCGCATAATGAGCGGAGTCCGATCACCGCCCCATGGCCGCCGCCTCCCGCCGTTCCGCCGACCGTGCCCTGCTCAGGGACAAGGCGCCGAAGGCCACCGCCGTAAAGCGTGCCGCCGTGCTGGATGCCGACGAGATCACCGCGATGATCGAGGCCGCCGGCCCCCGCGACGCGGCACTGGTCGCCCTGATGACCGCCGCCGCTGCGCGCGTCGGCGAGGCCTGCTTGCTCTGCTGGAGTGACGTTGACGGCTGCAACGTGGCGATTCCTGGCCAAGTCACTAAGACAGGAGTCGGGCGGGGCTTGACCCTGCCGCCCGTGGCCTGCCGCCTGCTGCAGGCATGGCGCGAGGTGTGCCCCGCCTCGAAGCGTGGCTGGATCTTCCCCGGCATTGCAGGCCAGCCGCTCAGCGTCCGTGGAGCCCAGACCGCGATCAGCAAGCTGGCCGACCGCCTGGGCATCGAGGGGGTGAGCAGTCACTCATTCCGCCGGAGCGCCCTCACCGCTGCGCATCAGGCCGGATTGAGCCTGCGGGAGGTGGCCGAGATCAGCGGGCACCAGAGCCTCGCCGCCCTGGAGCGTTACCTGGATCAGGACGCTGCCAAGGAACGGGCCGATGGTGCCCGTGGCCTGCTGCTGGGCTGAGGCCATTGCAAACTGAACCGGGCGGAAGGCAACGACCCACGGAAACCCCGGCCACCACCGGGGTTTCCTGTTGGCC
>CAIZOZ010000090.1 GCA_903934745.1 uncultured cyanobacterium | reverse complement strand
TGATTTGGTTCTGGGTGGGGTCACACAAGTCCTATGAGGCCTTGCTGCGCTTGCTTTGACGAGCCCGCAAAATCGCTCCCCTGGCTGCTGAACCCGCACCCGGTCTCAGCCCTCACTGCCTGCTGCCGATCACCCCGGTGCTGCACCCGGCCTGTCTCGAGAAAAGGGGGCCCCCACTACCAGCAAAGATGTCCGCGTGGTCGGTGGACACCCGCCAAAGCTTCCATGCTCGCAGCATCATCAGGAAGCACAGTTGGACGATCAGCTTCGATCGCAGCCTTGATCTGTACCAAGGGCTCCACGGTTGCAGAGCTGCATCCACAACAGAACCCGGCTCAGGCTTTTCGGCACGGCAGCCAGAACCCACCACCAACTCATGCCTGAGGCTGCAACGCTTGATCAGCCTGCACAGCTTCGGGCAACGGCACCAGCTGAATCTGATGGCGGCCGATCTTGATCTCAAACTCGTCGCCGGGCTCCAGGCCCAGCAAGCTGGTGTAAGCCTTCCCCACCATCAGGTTGCCGTTGAACTGCACCTTGGTGGCATAGCTCAGATGGCGCCCGGGTCGCTTGGGGCTGCGGCTGCTGCCTTCGCCCAGATTCACGCCCTTGGCTTCCAGGAGGGCTTCATAGAAGGCCGTGAAGTTCAGTCGCTCACCGCCATCCTTCTTGGTGCTGACATAGCCCGCAGCGCGGACCAGATCAGACTTGGAGGCATCGCCCATCTCCTTGAGCTTGGCGAGCAGGTCAGCACCGGTGAGCATGGCCATCAGCAGCAACTCATGGAGAAAGTAATACACAAATCTTGCCAGCAAGTCCAGCTTTGTCACCAAGGAATAGCTCCTTATATTGCCGCATTTCTGCAGAGCTTTGCTGTCTTCTCCTGTGCCAGTGTTGTCGTAAAGGCCCTGAACCTGGCCTTCTGCGGTGACAACGGCACCCCAGGTACAGCTACAAAACCATGGGCGGCAGTCCACCGGCCCGCTGGTAGCACTGCCCCCGCCACGCTCGGCGGCTTCGACTACAGGTTGACCTGCCTTCAGTCCAGGAGATCAAACTGCTCGCCAGCAGCCCAGCCTCTCTGCGTCCCCATCGTCAACGCCAGCTGCGACTGCTGCGGCTGAAGAGGTACCGCTGAACGGGGCCTCAGCCTCCAGAATCAAAGCCTTCCCTGGTCTGGGCTGAACCCCACCCGACATGTCCGAGCCCGATCCATCTGCAGAAGGTCCGATTCGTCTGGAGCTGCCGGCCGGTGTGCATCAGCTCTGCGGTTGCAAGCGCAGCCGGCACGGCTGGTTCTGCGATGGTGCCCATCTCGGCAGTGGTCGGGTCTCCTACGAACTGCGTCTCCAATCAGCTGCCACCGTTGTGGTCTGCGGTTGCGGTCGCTCCAGCCGCTACCCGCTCTGCGATGGCAGCCACACCACACCGATCAAGCCGTCCTGGTGGCCGTGGGGCCAGCGTTGAGGCGGCACGGCTTGAACCAGCCGGTGGTCAATCCGCAGGTCAGGATCATGGTGATGGCGAATGGGAAGCGCTCCACCTGAACCAGCCATCGGACAGGGCACCTGCACCTTGGCCATGGGTTTGCGGCCGGTGGGAGCCCAGAGCTGGATGTGCAGTCTCCTGGCGCCCAGGATGGCCTTGAACTGCTGGCCGTGCTCGCAGCTGCACATCCGGGTGCCCCCCCCCGGCAAGGACAACGCTGGCTTCAGCGCATGTCAACGGCATTCAGACGCTCGCGGAAGGTGCTGGCGGAGCCGGCTTCGGATTCAGCGAATTCGCTGTAACTGGGCTGGGGGGTGCCGCCGAACACACGTTTCGTGTCCAGCGCCGGCAGGGCCGTGGCATCGATCACCGTGACCTCAGCAGCCTCGGCGGCGCGGCGACTACGGCCGGGACCAGCCAGGGAGCGAGCCTCGATCGCCCGGATCAGGCTGCGGCTGCGATTGGCTTCGCCGACGGTTTCGCCCAGCTTGGGCCGCAGCAACGGATTGCCCTTGAGCTCGCTACGCAGCTGGTTGAGCAGCCGGAAGTGGCCGGTGGTGTTGTATTTGCGCAGCACGCTCGGGTCCCAGCCCATCGGTCCAGTGAATGTCATTGACACGACCCTAACGGCACCAGTCCCCCGCGTTGGCAAGGGATCCGTGATACCTTGTAAAGGTTGCAGCTTGAAGTCGGTCCGACTTCGCTCATGACCGTTCGCTTCCTGCATCGCTAGGTCTGGTCTCCAGGCTGGGCGACCCGATTCGAACCACGTTTCGAGGCAGTGAACCGGCTCCAGAGCTGATTGGCGCCCTGATCTCTCCAAGCTTGCCTGAACCATCTCGCTTCCCCCTCTTCCATGACCAGGCTCGTCGGTCTCCAGGCTCCCGACTTCACCGCCACCGCCGTGGTGGACCAGGAATTCAAGGAGATCAAACTCTCCGATTACCGCGGTAAGTACGTGGTGCTGTTTTTCTATCCGCTCGATTTCACCTTCGTCTGCCCCACCGAGATCACGGCCTTCAGCGATCGCTACGGCGACTTCTCCAGCAAGAACACCGAAGTGCTGGGCATTTCCGTGGACAGCCAGTTCAGCCATCTCGCCTGGATTCAGACCGAGCGCAAAAGCGGCGGCATCGGCGATATTGCCTATCCCCTCGTGGCTGATCTCAAGAAAGAGATCGCCCGTGCCTATGAAGTGCTCGATGAAGCAGGCGGCGTGGCCCTGCGTGGCCTGTTCATCATCGATCCCGATGGCGTGATCATGCACAGCACGATCAACAATCTGCCCGTGGGTCGCAGTGTGGATGAAACGCTGCGCGTGCTCCAGGCCTTCCAGTATGTGCAGAGCCATCCCGATGAGGTCTGCCCCGCCAACTGGCAACCCGGTGACAAGACGATGAATCCTGATCCGGTGAAGTCCAAGGACTTCTTCGCTGCCATCAACTGATCCGCAGCGTTGGCTTCTGTTGCGTTCCAGGGGGGCCATTCGGCCCCTTTTTTTTTGTGGCCACCACCGCGGACCTGGCCGTGGCGCTGGCTCAGTTTTCGATGTCGCTTGACAGCGTTCAGCCGAGGGCCAGCGCCAGCAGACGCCGTCCATCGACCCCACCGATGGCGGGATCACAGGCCCGCTCGGGATGGGGCATCAGTCCCAGCACATTGCCCCGCCGATTGCAGAGGCCGGCCACATCGCCCAGGGAGCCATTCGGATTGGACACGTAGCGCAGCACGATCTGCCCGCCATCCTCCAGCTGCTTGAGTTGGTCGGGGTCTACCTGGTAGCGCCCTTCACCATGGGCGATCGGCAGGCTGATCTGTTCACCGGCGGCGTAGTGGCGCAACCATTGACAGTCACCGGGCGACACATTCAACAGCGTCGATTCGCAGAGGAAATGGAGGCTGCGATTGCGAGTCAGAGCGCCAGGCAGCAGCCCCAGCTCGGTGAGCACCTGAAAGCCGTTGCAGATGCCCAGCACCGGGGCGCCGCGCTCGGCGAAGGCGCTCACCGCCTCCAGCACCGGCGCGAAGCGGGCGATCGCCCCACAGCGCAGATAGTCGCCGTAACTGAAGCCGCCGGGGATCACCACGGCATCAAGCCCGCTCAGATCCCGCTCCTCGTGCCACAGAAAGCGGGTGGGCTGGTCCAGACAGCCCTCGAGGGCCCAGCGAACGTCCCGATCGCAGTTGGATCCGGGAAACACCACGATGCCGATGGTCATGCTTGCGTACCTCTGCTTGTGCTTGCGTTGCTCAATCGGCTTCTGCCAGGTCCAGCGTCCAGTCTTCAATCACCGGGTTGGCCAGCAGTCGATCGCTGAGCAGCTCAAGCTGGGCCTGGGCCGTCGCCCTGTCCGGGGCTTCGAGGCTGAGCTCAATCGACTTGCCGATCCGGAGCCGTTTCACCCCGCTGACTCCCAGACGGGCGGCCGCAGCGCGGGTGGCTTCGCCCGCCGGATCAAGCACCGAGGGCCGCAGCGACACCTGAACACGGGCATGGAAGAGAGGCACCGGCAGCGATGGCGTTTGTTAAATCTTGCCAGCCCGTCCCCCGCGGCCAGCAGGGGGAGTCCAGTTTGGAGGCAAGAACCTGTACAGGACGGGCCGTGGCGCCGCCACGCTGTTTGAAGCTGCTGACCTGCCTCACCCTGGCGTGCTGGCTGCCACTGCCCTTACCACTGCCAGGGCCAATGGCTCTCACGCCGCCTCTGAAGGCCCAGGCCCAGACCCGCTCCTTTGTGGTGCCCCTGCAATGCCGCATCGAGACGAGCGCCTGGCGCCGCTGTCGCATGGTGGTCCAGCAGGTGGGGCGCCAGTGGTCTCTGGAGCTGGACAGCCAGCGGATCGAGTTTCGCCATGACGGCGATGGCCGCATCCGCATGCTCCGTGATGCCATGGGCTGGCGGCAGGTGGACAGCTACTGGGATGCGGAGGGCGGCCTCTGCTGGGGCCAGGTCTGCGCCAAGGGCGACATCCCCCTGGATTGAGACCACAGCCCTCAGGCGTGGGCGGGGCAGAGACGCTCCAGCGCTGTTGCCACCTGGTCGCGATGACTGGCGGCCGTGAGCACAACCAGCTCCAGGCCCATGGCTGAGCCGGCTTGCGCCGCTCCGGCGTCGGGCGCATTGTCATACCAGCAGTCGAGCCTGGGCCCCACGGCCTGAATCTGCAGCGGCAGCCGTCGCTCCGGCTGGCGTAGTCGCCCCTTGAGCCGCAACACCGGCTGAGCCTGGATCAACGCGCCGATCTGCCGTTCCAGATCGCTCCGCTGCCAGGGTCCCGGATGGCGATGCACGATCGACT
>CAIZOZ010000089.1 GCA_903934745.1 uncultured cyanobacterium | reverse complement strand
TTGCCTGGTTGCTGCGCCGCATTCTGCTAATCGAATCGTGAGACAGCATCCCAGTGGACGCTCGAGCCTGGCTCACCGGCTCTGGCCCTGGCTCGTGGCCGGCAGCCTGGTGATGCTGGACCAGCTCAGCAAGGCCTGGGCACTGCAGCAGCTTGCTCCCGGTCAGACGATGCCCTGGCTACCGGGGCTGCTGCAACTGCAGCGGGTGGGAAATACGGGCGCTGCCTTCAGCCTGCTCAGCGGCAACAGTGCCGGGCTCGGCCTGATCAGCGCCCTGGTGACGCTGCTGGCCGGAGCCTGGCTGCTGCTGCGGCCACCACCGCGGCGGTGGTTGGCTCTGGCCGTGGCCTTCCTGCTGGCCGGGGCCCTGGGCAATGGCCTCGATCGTTGGCGGCTGGGCTTCGTGGTGGATTTCCTCGAATTCGTGCCGATCCATTTCCCGATTTTCAACATCGCCGATGTGGCGATCAACGCGGCGCTGGTCTGCTTCGCCATCGACTGGCTGCGCAGTGGCAGGCCTCTCCATGACTGAGCTGCGGCTGGAGATCCAGCTCCCCGGCCAGCCACCGCGCCACCAGATCCTGGGCGGGGGCTGCTACCGGCTGGGTCGCGATCGCAACGCCGAAATCGCCATCGCCCATGCCGCCGTCAGCCGCCAGCATGCGCTGCTGGAGGAACGGAGCGGCCAGTGGTTGCTGCGCGATCAGGGATCCACCAATGGCCTCTGGTGGCGTGGCATCCGGATCAAGCAGCTGCTGCTGCGCGATGGCGACAGGGTGCGCTTCGGCCCCAGCCATCTGAGCGATCTACCCGAGATCAGCTTCAGCAGCCCCCCCAGCCCGCCGCTGGCGGCGATGGCCAAAGCCAGCGCCCTGGCACTGGCTGGGGTGTTTGGCGGCGGTCTGCTGCTGCTACTGCTCTCGCTGTTGCAGATTCCGATCCGCGGCAGCCTTGCCACGGTGCGTGGCCCCCTGGTGCTCTACGACCGGAACAGCCGGCCGATCGCTTCGGTGGACGACCAGCAGCACCACGAGCTCTGGCACCTGAACCAGTACCCCAGGGTGTTGATTGAGGCGTTGCTGGCCAGTGAGGACACCCGCTTCTGGTGGCATCCGGGAGTGGATCCGATCGGTACCGGCCGCGCCCTGCTCGCCAACCTGGTCGGGGGCCGCGTGCTGGAGGGGGGCAGCACGCTCACCCAGCAGCTCGCCCGCAGTCTTTATCCCGAACAGGTGGGCCAGGGGGAAACCCTCGCCCGCAAATGGCGCGAGTTGCTGGTGGCGCTGCAGCTGGAGGCGCGTTACAGCAAACAGGATCTGCTGCTGAGTTATCTGAATCGGGTGTTCCTCGGCAGCGGCTGGGGTTTTGAGGACGCCTCCCGCCATCTGTTCGGCAAACCCGCCGCCCGGCTGGAGCTTGCCGAAGCGGCGCTGTTGGTGGGCCTGCTGCCCTCCCCCAATGGCTACGACCCCTGCTTCGACCCCCAGGCGGCCCTGGCGGCCCGCAACCAGGTGCTCGCCAAGATGGCCGACTCGGGACGGATCAGCGCCGATCTGGCCCGTTCCGCCCGCCGCCAGCCGATCCAGCTGGCCAGCCAGGCCTGTCGCTCCCGTGTGCGCCGGGCGGCGCCCTTCTACACCGACCAGGTGCGGCGCGATCTCGACAAGCTGGTGGGAGCGGACGTAGCCGCCGAAGGCAATTTCCTGATCGACACCCACCTGGATCCGTCGCTGCAGGCGCTGGTGGAGCGCTTGCTGCGGCAACAGATCGATGCCGCTCGCTCGCTCGGGGTGAGCCAGGGGGCCGTGGTGGTGCTGGACAGCCGCAATGGCGGCATTCTGGCGATCGCCGGGGGCCGCGACTATCGCCAGAGCCAGTTCAACCGGGCCACGATGGCGTTGCGCCAACCGGGCAGCACCTTCAAGCTGGTGCCCTATCTGCTGGCTCTGGAACGGGGCAGCAAAGCCAGCGACACGGTGGACTGCGGCCCGCTGGAATGGCGGGGACAGCGCTTCAGCAGTGGCTGTGGCGGCAAGCTCAGCCTGCGCCAGGCCCTGGCGATCAGCAGCAACACCGCCGCCCTGAGGCTGGCCCGCCAGGCGGGACTGGAGGCTGTGGTGCAGAAGGCCCACGATCTGGGCATCAGCTCGCCGCTCAACCCGGTGCCGGGACTGGCCCTGGGTCAGAGCGAAGTGACCCTGCTGGAACTCACCGGTGCCTACGGCGCCATTGCCGAAGACGGCGTCTGGCATGCCCCCAGCACGATCCGCAAACTCACCGATGCCGAGGCCTGCCCCCGCTCGCCTAAGGGCAGCTGCCGCAGCGCCCATCAGCCAGGCAGCAGCCCCCCAGCGGCCCTGCGCAGCACCAGCACGATCGGCAGGCGCGTCACCAGTCCGGCCAGTGCCAAGGCGATGCGCAGCCTGCTGCAGTCGGTGGTGAGCAGCGGCACGGGCACGGCGGCCTACGTGGGGGGCGGAGCCGGCGGCAAGACCGGCACCACCAATGACGGCCGCGATCTGTGGTTCATCGGCTTCCTGCCCCAGCGGCACTGGGTGATGGG
>CAIZOZ010000088.1 GCA_903934745.1 uncultured cyanobacterium | reverse complement strand
GGCACGGGCACGGCGGCCTACGTGGGGGGCGGAGCCGGCGGCAAGACCGGCACCACCAATGACGGCCGCGATCTGTGGTTCATCGGCTTCCTGCCCCAGCGGCACTGGGTGATGGGCGTCTGGCTCGGCAACGACAACAACGCCCCGACCCAGGCCAGCAGCGCCCTGGCCGCCTCCCTCTGGGGTGACATCGTGCGCTCCTCCAGTCCGGCGCCCTGATGCTGCCCCGTCGCCTCTGGCTCTGGATTGGCCTGGGCCTGCTGCTGTTGCTGCTGGCGGGTCTGGTGTTGCAGGCCGTCAATCAGCTGATCTGGCAGCTCAGTTACTGGCTGCCGGGCTGGTTGATCGGGCCCTTGCTGCTGCTGCTGCTAGGCGTGGTGCTGCTGGCTGTGATCCAGTTCGGTTGGCCCTGGTGGCAGGCCATGGCCCGTCGGGGGCCGGGCGGCCGACCAGCCCAGACGCCCCACCAGCCCTCCGGCAGCAAGCGGGAGGCGGCCGAACGCAACCTGGCCTCGATCGATCGCACCCTCGAGCGCATCCGCGATGAGGTGGAGCGCCAGGCCCTGCAGCAGGAGCGTCAACGGATGCAGCAGGAGCTGGAGCGGGGCGATCTGGTGATCACCCTGTTTGGCAGTGGCTCCACCGGCAAAACCTCCCTGATCCGGGCCTTGCTGCGGGAGTTGGTGGGCGAGGTGGGAGCGCCGATGGGCTCCACCACCGCATCGGCCCGCTATCGCCTGCGGCTGAAGCCATTGCCCCGGGCCGTGATCCTCGAAGACACGCCCGGCATCCTCGAAGCGGGCGGCGCCGGGCGGGAGCGCGAACGGCTGGCCCGCCAGCTGGCCGCACGGGCCGATCTGCTGCTGCTGGTGGTCGATGGCGATCTGCGGGCAGCCGAAATGGAGGTGTTCGACGTGCTGGCCAGCCTCGGCAAACGCCTGCTGCTGGTGCTCAACAAATGCGATCTACGCGGTGAGCAGGAGGAACAACGGCTGCTGGCCCTGCTGCGCCAGCGCTGTTCCGGCCGCATCGCCGCCGCCGATGTGATTCCGGCCAGTGCCTCCCCCCAGAGCGTGCCGCTGCCGGGCGGCAAGCCCCGCCAGCCGCAGCCGGAGCTGGAGGCGCTGTTGCGGCGCCTGGCTGCCGTGCTGCAGGCCGATGGCGAAGAACTGATCGCCGACAACCTGCTGCTGCAGTGCCGCCAGCTGGGGGACACCAGCCGGGCCCTGCTCGATCGCCAACGTCACCAGGATGCCGAAACCATCGTCGATCGCTATGTCTGGATCGGCGCCGGCGTGGTGGCGCTCACGCCCCTGCCAGGGGTCGACCTGCTGGGTGCCGCGGCGGTGAATGCCCAGATGGTGATGGAGATCGGCAAGGTGTACGGCGTCAGCCTCAGCCGTGATTCAGCCCAGGATCTGGCCCTCTCGGTGGGCCGCACCCTGGCCGGTCTCGGTCTGGTGAAGGGGGGCGTGGCCCTGATCAGCAGTGTGATCAGCCTCAGCCTGCCGGTTCTGCTAGTGAGCCGGGCGATTCAGGCGGTGACGGCCGCCTGGCTCACCCGGGTGGCGGGCCGCAGTTTCATCGTGTTCTTCCAGCAGGATCAGGACTGGGGCGATGGCGGACTGCAGTCGGTGCTGCAGCGCGAATACGACCTCAATCGCCGGGAAGATGTGCTGCGGAGCTTCCTCAAAACGGCCGTCAACCGCGTGGTGGAGCCCCTGCAGCGCCGTCAGGTGCGCTTGCCACCCCGTCCACCAGAACGAAGCCAAGCGCCTCCGGCGGAGGGGGGCGCAGCGGACCGCGACTATCGAGCACCGTGATCAGCAGCAGATAAAGCACACCGATCAGGATCGAGATGGCGCCGGTGACGATCGCCACCCAGCGGGAGCTGGTTTTCGCTTTGCCAGCCGCTTCAGTCCGCCTGAGCGGCGGCTCCAAGTCCTTGTTCGTCGGGTCGTCGGCCATCGTTTCAGGTGCTCCTGGGCAGGCCGGCAGCGTCGCCTGCCTCCGGCAGGTTCGCCTGCACAATCTGGGCGAGGCGCTCCAGGTGGCTGGCCTGGGTGTGGGGATTGCCCAACACCGCCTTGAGGTGATGGTGGCCGTGATAACAGGGCCGGGAAAGCATCAGGTGCTGCGCCAGCAGCGCCTGGCGGGTGTGACTGGACCAGGCATCAGCAGCCTCCGCCTTGAGGCCCCGGGGCCGGAAGGCCAGCAGATGCAGGGGCCCGCCCAGCAGCTGCAGGCGCGGTTCGGCCGCCAGCAGGATTTCCAGCTGCCGGCGCCGCCTGATCGCCCCTTCCACCAGCGCCGTGATGCCGTTCAGCCCTAACTGGCGCAAACCGAGCCAGAGCTTGAGGATTTCAGCCGGCCGGCTGCCCTGCAGACCGGATTCGCCGCCATGACCGGCACCCCAACTGGGTTCCATGTAAGGCAGCCCGGTAGCAAAGGCCGCCTGCAGCTGGGCCGGTTGCGCCAGCAGCAGCAGGGAGGAGGTCTTGGTGATGCCGAGCAGCTTCTGGGGATTGACCGTGACCGAATCGGCGAGCTCCAGCCCCACCAGGTGTTGGCGTTGCGAAGCAGCCAGGGCAAACACGGCCCCGATCGCTCCGTCCACATGCAACCAATGGCCATGGCGGCGGCAATGGGCCGCGATGGCATCCAGGGGATCGATCGCGCCGCGAACCGTGGTGCCGGCCGTGGCCACCACCGCCAGCACCGGGATGCCAGCGGCCGCGAGCTGATCGAGCCGCTCGCCCAGGGCCGCGGCCTCCAGCCGGCCCTGGGCATCCACTGGCAAGCGCTGCAAGGCGTGGGCGGGGAGGCCCATCACCGTCATCGCCTTGTCCAAGGAGACATGGGCATCAACGCTGCAGAGCACCACCGCATCAGCGCGGCAGCCGAGGCCGCGGCTGCGGCGGGCGGTGACCAGGGCCATCAGGTTGCTGAGGGAGCCACCACTGGCGGCCACCCCACCGGCCTGGTCTCCGAGGCCGAGCTGCTGGGCCAGCCAGCAGCAAAGGCTGCGCTCGAGGCGGGTGAGGCTGGGGGAGAGCTCTTCAGCCAGCAGATTGTTGTTTAGACCGGCACAGATCAGATCGGCGGCGATCGAGGCCGCCAACGGCGGCGGATCGAGATGGGCGAGCGCACCGGGGTGATTGGGGTTGAAGGCACCCTCCATCACCAGCTGCAGATCAGCCAGCAGCCGCTCCGCTGGTAGACCCTGCGCTTCCGGTTCGACGGCCGGCAACACACTCAGGGCCGGCAAGGGGGATCCCGCTTCGGCCTGGCCGAGCCACTGGCAGAGCAGGCTGGAGGCCTGATGCAGAAAGCGCTCGAGCTGGGGATCCAATCCGGCCGGATCAGCAAAACCCTTGAGCTCGGCAAAGCCATGCAGCTCGGCAGCGTCAGCGAGAACGGGCGAGTGGGGAAGCCGTTGAACGGAGGGCGCGCTGGCCAACGGGGCTGGTCGGTGTGGGGGCATTCTGCCCCGTGCCAGGGCACCCACGGCTACAAGGGAGCGATGGAGCAGCGCCAGCGGGACGAATTCTGGATGGAGCGCCTGCTGCGCCAAGCGGAACGGGTGGGACTGGAGGGAGAAATCCCTGTGGCGGCTGTGATCCTCGATCGCCATGGCCATTGCCTGGGCTGGGGCAGCAACCGCCGCCATCGCCAGCAGGATCCGCTCGGTCACGCCGAACTGGTGGCGCTGCGCCAGGCGGCGGCCCTGCGGGGCGACTGGCGCTTCAACGACTGCAGCCTGCTGGTGACCCTCGAACCCTGCCCGATGTGCGCCGGTGCCCTGATCCAGGCCCGTGTGGGTCGGGTGGTGTTCGCGGCCAGCGATGCCAAACGCGGCGCCCTCGGCGGCTGCCTCAACCTGGCCACCGACCCCAGCGCCCACCACCAGATGGCGATCGTGGGAGGAATCCGGGCCCAGGCTGCCCAGCAGCAGCTGGGCGACTGGTTTCGCCGCCGCCGCGCTCAGCGTTGAAAGGCAGGGCTGGGCTGGCGGCTGATCGCCGGCGGCTCAGGCGACGGACAGCATCGCCGGCGAGCTGGGGCGAAAAGCGGGCAACTCCTCCTCCAGCAGGGTCAGCAACCGATCGACGTTCTCCGGGGTGCTGTTGTACCCCATCAGGCCGATGCGCCAGACCTTGCCGGCCAGGGCACCCAGGCCGCCGCCGACCTCGATGCCATGGGTATCGAGCAGATGGCGGCTGAACGCCTTGCCATCCACCCCCTCAGGGATGCACACGGTGGTGAGGGTGGGCAAACGCAGCTCGAGCGGCACATGGAGCTGGAGGTCCAATCGCTCCAGACCGGCCCAGAGCCGTTCGGCATTGCGGCGGTGGCGGCTCCAGGCGTTGTCCAGGCCTTCTTCAGCCAGCAGACGCAACGCTTCGCGCATGCCGAAGTTCATGTTCACCGGGGCGGTGTGGTGATACACCCGATCGCTTCCCCAGTACTGGTTGAGCAGGGAGACATCGAGGTACCAGTTGGGCACCTTGCCGCTGCGGGCAGCCAGCTTGGCCTCAGCCCGCGGACCCATGGTGAAGGGGCCGAGGCCTGGGGGGCAGCTGAGCCCCTTCTGGCTGCAGCTGTAGGCCAGATCCACCTGCCAGGTGTCGAGCAGCAGCGGCACCGCCCCCAGCGAGGTGACGGTGTCCAGCAACAGCAGGCAGTCGTGCCGGCGGCAGAGCTCGCCGATGCCCTCCATCGGTTGGCAGACGCCGGTGGAGGTTTCGGCATGGACCATCGCCAGGATGGCCGGCTTGTGATCGATCAGGGCCTGCTCCAGCTCCTCGAGACTGAAGGCCTCGCCCCAGGGGCGCTCGATCGTCACCACATCGGCCCGGTAACGACCGGCCATATCCACCAGGCGCTGGCCGAAATAGCCCATCACCGCCACCAGCACCTTGTCGCCGGGTTCGATGGTGTTGGCCAGCGTGGCCTCCATGGCGGCACTGCCGGTGCCGCTCATCGGAATCGTGAGCCGGTTATCGGTTTGCCAGGCGTAGCGCAGCAGCTCCTGCACTTCGCCCATCAGCTCGATGTAGAGGGGATCGAGATGGCCGATCGGCGGCCGGGCGAGGGCCTCGAGCACCTTGGGATGGGCGTTGGAGGGACCTGGACCGAGCAGCAGACGTTCGGGAGTGGCGATCGGATCCAGCAGGAGCCGATGGCTGGAATTGAGAGGAGGCTGCACGGAAAGAACCAAGACCGAAGCGGCGGCGGAAAGATGGGGTGAGAGTAGTAAAGGATGAACTCCCACCGCTGACGGCAGGGGCTGCGCAGCTGGGACGCCGGGGAACCTCGCCACTGCTGCAGCTGAGGGGCCCACAGCTGGGGAGCTCGGCCTGGTCTTCAGCGGGCGCGAACGTTGCTGGTGGCCAGGCCGCGAACCAGGTGCTCAAAGGGCACCCGCACCACCGCGGCGGCATCGGCCACACCGGCATCGGCCAACATCTCGCAGACCACCTCAGCGAGCAGGGAGATGCCACGCACCGTGGGACCGGTGGGCACACCCAGACTCTTGTAGGTGTCATCAAGGCCGTTGAGCACCCGTTCGTCCAGGATCGTCAGATCGTCGGCGATCAAGGCGTAACTGGCGTAGCGCAAGAAGTAATCCATGTCGCGCAGGCAAGCTGCCAGACGACGGGTGGTGTAAGCGTTGCCACCGGGCAGGATCAGCTCCGGATCTTCCAGCCAGAGGCGCTGGGAGGCCTCACGCACAATCGTGGTGGCTTCACGGTTGATCAGCTCCACCGCCGCCAGGCGAATCGTGGACTGGGCGAAGAAGCCATCGATGCGATCGATAGCCGCCCGATCGAAGTAGCGGCCCAGCTGGTCATAACGGCCGATCAGGCCACTGATGGCATCGCGCATGGTCGGATCAAATCGACGCACCTGGGGCGGAAGCTAGCACTTGCAAACCGGCAGAATCCTTTGCCCAGCGTGGATCTGGGCAAGTTGACAGAAACGGTTACGCAGCCGGAGCCGCCATCGCGCAGCCGTGGCGCTGGGCCGGCGACACGGGCCGAACCGGTCATTCCGTTGCAACCGATACAAAATCGAAACGGTATCGGTCCGTACCTTCCAGCCTGCCGCCCCCCGGGAGCGGCCATCCCCAGTTTCTCTCCGTGCCATGGCCAAATCCGCCCAGGACGTTCTGCGTCAGATCAAGGACGAAGGCATCGAGCTGATCGACCTGAAGTTCGTCGATCTGCACGGCAAGTGGCAGCACCTCACCGTCTGCAACGACCTGATCGATGCAGCCGCCTTCAGCGAAGGCGTGGCGTTCGACGGCTCCTCGATCCGTGGCTGGAAGGCAATTAATGAGTCGGACATGGCGATGGTGCCCGATCCGAACACCGCCTGGATCGATCCCTTTTACAGCCATAAAACCCTGAGCCTGATCTGCTCGATCCAGGAACCGCGCAGCGGTAAACCCTACGGCCGCTGCCCCCGGGCCCTGGCCCAGAAAGCCCTCGAATACCTCGGAACCACCGGGCTGGCCGACACCGCCTATTTTGGCCCCGAACCTGAGTTCTTCATCTTCGACGACGTCCGCTATAAGAGCAGCAACGGCAGCAGCTTCTACAGCGTCGACTCAATTGAAGCCGCCTGGAACACGGATCGCCAGGAGGAAGGTGGCAATCTCGGCTACAAGATTCTGCTGAAGGAAGGCTATTTCCCGGTGGCGCCCAATGACACCCTGCAGGACATCCGCAGTGAGATGTTGCTGACCATGGCCTCCCTCGGCGTGCCAGTGGAAAAGCAGCACCATGAGGTGGCCACAGCCCAGCACGAACTCGGCATCAAGTTTGCGGAACTGATCAGCGCCGCCGACAACGTGATGATCTACAAATATGTTGTGCGCAATATCGCCAGGAAATACGGCAAAACGGCCACCTTCATGCCCAAGCCCGTGTTTGCCGACAACGGCAGCGGTATGCACGTGCATCAGAGCCTCTGGAAAGCCGGCCAGCCCCTGTTTTTCGGCGAAGGTACCTACGCCAACCTCTCCCAGACAGCCCGTTGGTATATCGGCGGCCTGCTCAAGCATGCCCCCAGTTTCCTCGCCTTCACCAATCCCACCACCAACAGCTACAAGCGCCTGGTACCCGGCTTCGAGGCACCGGTGAACCTGGTGTATTCGCAGGGCAACCGCTCCGCCGCCGTACGCATCCCCCTCACCGGCCCCAACCCCAAAGCCAAACGGCTTGAGTTCCGTTCCGGCGATGCCCTGGCCAACCCTTACATCGCCTTCTCGGCGATGTTGATGGCCGGCATCGACGGCATCCAGAACCAGATCGATCCAGGTGATGGCACTGATGTTGATCTGTTCGATCTTTCAGTGGAAGAGCTCGCCAGGATCTCCACGGTTCCCGCCTCTCTGAATGGTGCCCTCGAGGCCCTCGATCGCGACAAGGACTACCTGCTGGCTGGTGGGGTCTTCACCGAAGACTTCATCAACAACTGGATCGCCCTGAAATACGAGGAAGTGCAGCAACTGCGCCAGCGGCCCCACCCCCACGAGTTCGTGATGTACTACGACGCCTGAGGCCATGGGCGCTGCCGTTAACGCTGAGTGACGCCTAGGAGCGGGCCCCGGCTGACACCGGGGCTTTTTGCTGGCCTACCGGTGATGGCGGCCCTCGGTTCGCGGTTGAACCTGTTGAAATGGGGGCAATCGTTCGCCGCCGCGCTTCCGTGCCCGAAACGCTCACCAAGCTGGCTTACCAGACGATGCAGCAGGGCAAGAGCCTGATGGGCCAGGCCCATAAGGAGGCCAGCAGTCGCTTGATGGGATTGCTGGCGCCAGACGGCAAACCGAAAACCGAACCGCTGCCGGCTGAGCTGCTCGCTCGCCTGCTCAAGGCCATGGACCAGCTCACCGAACGGGACTGGCAGGAGGCGCAGCAGGGCCTCTATCCCACCTCGCTGCTGTTCGATGCCCCCTGGCTCGATTGGGCGGCGCGCTATCCGCTGCTGTGGCTTGATCTGCCGCTCACCTGGCGGCGGCGACAGGAGCGCAAGGTGCGCGATCTACCCAGTGATGTGAACCACGAGGCCTATCCGGACTATTACCTCCAGAACTTCCACCACCAGACCGACGGCTACCTCAGCGACCACTCCGCTGCGCTCTACGACCTCGGCGTCGAGATTCTGTTCAATGGCACCGCCGATCCGATGCGACGGCGCATCCTGGGTCCATTGCGGCGCGGTCTGGAGGCCTTTGCCCATCGCCCAGCCAGCTCGCTGCGGGTGCTGGATGTGGCCACCGGCACCGGCCGCACCCTGCGCCAACTGCGCGGGGCGCTGCCCCAGGCCCAGCTGGTGGGGCTGGACCTTTCCAGTGCCTATCTGCGTCAGGCCAATCGCTGGCTGTCCCAGCTCAATGGCGAGCTGGCCCAACTGGTGCAGGGCAATGGTGAGGCGATGCCCTTCGCCGATGGCTGCTTCCAGGCCGTGAGCTGTGTTTTCCTGCTGCATGAACTACCGGCCCAGGCCCGCCAGAACGTGATCGACGAAGCCTTCCGCCTGCTCGAACCGGGTGGGGTGCTGGTGCTGGCCGATTCGGTGCAACTGCAGGATTCACCCGAGTTCAAGGTGGCCATGGAAAACTTCCGCCGTGTTTTCCATGAGCCTTACTACCGCGACTACCTCAGTGACTCGATTGAAACGCGGCTCAGCCAGGCGGGGTTCGAGGCGATCACGGCCGAATCCCACTTCATGACCCGGGTGTGGAGTGCCCGCAAACCGGCCTAGCGCTGCAGCAGCCAGGCCAGCAGCAAGCCCAGTCCCCCCCAGCGCAGCCCCTGCCAGAAGATCTCCCCATCCCGCCGCGAGGATCCCAGCCATTCCGGCAGGGGATCCAGCAGGCGCTGGGCCAGGGCCAGGCGCTGGCGCCGTCGCCGCATCAGGGCCCCGCAGGGCTCCGCCACTGGCCGGCGCTGACTGAGGCTCAGCACGGCGGCCAGGTGATGCAACACCCCCGGTGGACTGAGGGGAGAGTGCCAGCGGCGAGGGGCAGAGCGCGGCGAGGGGCGGAGCATGACAAGAACCTCGGCGGCAGACCCGAAGCAGTCCGCCCATAGGCGCCAGGATGGTGCGCGAACCCCGTGCGCGTCCAGTGGTGAGTCCCTTGACCGAGACCGAACCCGCCCAGAAGGCGGATCGACAACAGTGGCCCGAAGGAGCCCTGGAGCTGGCCCAGAGCCTGCAGCGGCACCTGGTGATCAACGATCGCGACTGGCATGCGCTCAAATCCCAGCGTTGTCGCCGGGCCAGCGAACAGGTGGCAGCCGCCCTGGTGCAGCTGCTGGCCGCCGATCATCCAGCAGACCGGGCCACCAGTGCGGCCCGGCTCGAAGCGATCGCCTTGCTGGAGCATGCGATCGGCTGGTTGAAGGCCGAAGTCAGCGATCCGGGCTGCCCCAGCCACGGCCGCTGAACAGGGCCAGCGGGGATGGCTCCGGCCGGCGCACGGCCAGTTGCAGGCGATTGCCGCGGCGACTCCAACGCACGTCGTCGAAGCAGTGGTGGATCAGGAACAGCCCGCGGCCGGCCAGGGCATCCACCGCCTCCGGCAGGGCCTGCCGCCGAGCCGGCTTCGGCACGCCGGGGCCCTCATCCTGGATCTGCCAGACCAGCCAGCGGGGCGTCTGGATCAGCCGCACCCGCAGGCATTTGCCGGGATCGCAGCCGTTGCCGTGGCGCACCGCATTGACCAGAGCCTCATGCAGACCCAGCTGCAGTTCAGCTAAACGGGCACCACACTCGACCGGCTCGAGCAGAATTTCCACCAGGGGCGCCAACTGCAGCGTTGATGGTGTAATGAAATCGGCCCAGCGCAACGGCATATGCAATGTTGGCCTGCAGGCAACTGCGGGACTGTTTCGACCTTAACCCGATGGGCGGCCACTGACAGGGTTGCTGCGCTGCAACAACGCCGGGTGCTGAAGCAGGGCATCCATCAGCCGCACGCCCCGTAGCTGGTTGACCAGCGGCATGTGGCCCTCGGGCGCCGCCAGCGACCAAGTGAAGGAACCGGGGTAGCGGGTCCAGCGGCCTTCGTGCTTCCAGCCCAGTCGGGGCCAGAGCCGTTCCCATTGACCGTTACAAGCCTGCAACAGCCGACCCTGCACCGAGAAGCCGAAGCGTCCGCGCGAATAACAAATCCAGAGCCGATCCAGCGATTCCAGGTCGACGCCGGGAATCGACGCCACCTCGCTGTAAAAGACATAGCCCCGCTGTTCAGCGCCCGGGCCGGCCAGTTGGCGCAGCATGCTGCTGGTGAGCCGATCGGCATCCTCGAACTGCAGCAGCATCAGCTGCCGCTGCAACGGGGCGTAATCAAGGCCGGCGGCACTGCTGACCGCCAGCCAACCAGCCGGATAGCGGGCCAGAAAGGCCTCACCCTGACCGGCCGGACCAGCCGCCAGCAGCAGCTGCACCAGCAGCCCGGCGGCCCAGTCATCGCCGGTGGCATCCAACCGATCCAGTTGGTCGGGGATCAGGGGCAGCAATTCGTCGCGGCGTTGCTCGATCAGCTCCAACAGGCTGCGGCGCTGACGCAGCGAACCGGAGAGGAAGCGTTCGAGCAGCTGATCGGCACGGACGGTGCTGGTGACCGGGGGACCGGAGAGCATGGAGAACGGTCTGCCGAAGGGACATGCGGCCGGGGGCCGTCGGCTTCCAGCCACTATGTCAGGGCAATCAGAATCCCGCCAAACCAGCCGTGGGGGTCCGGGGTGATCGCCCTGCCTAGGATCCCGTTTTTGCCGAAGGTCATGGGCGCCGCCATTCAGTTTTTTCGGGGAGTGGACGAACCGGTTGTGCCCGACATCCGGCTCACCCGTTCCCGCGACGGTCGGACCGGTCAGGCTCTGTTTGTGTTCGAGGAGCCGGTGGCCCTGGCCCCGGAAACGATGGGCGACATCACCGGCATGTTCCTGGTCGATGAGGAGGGGGAACTGGTGACCCGCGAGGTCAAGGCTCGCTTCGTCAATGGCAAGGCCTTTGCGCTCGAAGCCACCTACACCTGGAAAACCACCGCCGATTTCGAACGCTTCATGCGCTTCGCCCAGCGCTACGCCGACGGTCATGACCTCGGCTTCGCCGGCAAGGACGACGAAGGGACCGAAGACGTGGGAGAAGCGGACGCTTGAAATTCGGCCAGTGGCTGGGACTGATCGGCCTGGCGGCGGCGCTGCTGCTGCTGTGGAGCCTGCGGCATGCCGTGCTGCTGATCTTCGCGGCCGTGGTGCTGGCCATGGCCCTCTGCACCCTGGTGGGAGCCGTGCGCCAGCGCCTGGGCCTGCCGCGGCTGGCGGCCCTGCTGCTGAGCCTGCTGGGGTTGGTGCTGGTGCTGGCGGTGGCTGGCGCCGTGATCGTGCCGCCGTTCGTCGAGCAATTCGGCCAACTGATCGAGAAACTGCCCCAGGCCGCCAGCCTGCTGCTGTCGATGCTGCACCAGGGGTGGCAGCGGGCCACGAGCATGGTCTACGGCAATGCAGACCCCAGCTTTGGCTGGCTGAGTGACAGCTTCGGCCGTCCCGCGGACGGAGGGAGTGGCCTCGCCAACGGCCTGGGTGGCGGCCTGGGCAGCGGCCTGCTGAAGCTGCTGGGCTTTGCCGGCAACGTTGGCACCGCTCTGCTGCAGAGCTTGTTTGTGGTGGCCGTCGCCCTGATGGTGGCCGCCCAGCCCGAGGCCTATCGGGAGGCGCTGCTGCTGCTGGCGCCCTCCTTTTACCGCCGCCGCCTGCGACAGGCCTTGTTGCACTGCGGTGAGGCCCTCAGTGCCTGGATGGTGGGGGTGCTGATCAGCTGCGTCTGTGTTGGCACGCTGGCCGCCATCGGGCTGCTGCTGCTGGGCGTGAAGCTGGTGGCCGCCAATGCGGTGCTGGCCGGCCTGCTCAATGTGATTCCCAACGTCGGGCCCACGCTCAGCACCCTGTTCCCGATGTCCGTGGCCCTGCTGGAGGAGCCTTGGAAGGCGGTGGCGGTGCTGGTGCTGTACGTCGTTGTTCAGAGCCTGGAGAGCTATGTGATCACTCCCTCGGTGATGCATCACCAGCTGAATCTGCTGCCGGGCTTCACCCTGATGGCCCAGCTGCTGTTCACGGTGGTGTTCGGTCCTCTGGGGCTGCTGCTCGCCCTACCCCTGGCTGTATGCCTGCAGGTGCTGATCAGGGAACTGCTGATCCACGACATCCTCGATCCGTGGAAACTGCAGTGGAGGAGCCGATGAAAGCCCGCACCCTGCTGGGAGCCCTGGCACTGGTGGTGCTGTCGCTGCTGGTGTGGGAGCTGCGCTGGGTGCTGCTGGTGCTGTTCGGAGCAGTGGTGCTGGCGGTGGCCCTGGATGTGCCGATCAGCCTGCTACGCCGCGTCTTTCGCCTCAACCGACCCGCGGCCCTGGCGATCGTGCTGGTGCTGCTGGTGCTGGTGGGCTGGCAGATCTCCAACCTGCTGCTGCCCGAGGTGCTGCAGCAGATCCAGCAGTTGATCCAGCTGTTTCCGGTGCTCACCCACCGCCTGGCGGCCCTCGGCAGCCAGGTGCCCTGGTTGCCCGACCTGGAGCGCCAACTCACTTCCGGCACCTACTGGGAGCGGCTGCAGCCGCTCGGCGCCCAGGTGCTCGGGGTGGCTGGCGGTGCGGCCAACACCAGCGTCCAGCTGCTGCTGATGGCCCTGCTGGCCATCCTGATGGCGCTCGATCCGCGCAGCCATCAGCGGCTGGTGGTGGCGGCGACGCCGGCCTTCTACCGCGCCCGCATGGCCACCCTGCTGAGCGAATGTCGCGAGGCGCTGGGAGGCTGGCTTGCCGGCATGACGCTCTCCTGCGTGGTGGTTTTTCTCACCACCTGGGCGGGTCTGGCCCTGCTTAAGGTGCCGCTGGCCCTGCTCAGTGGCCTGGTGTGTGGGCTGCTCACCTTTGTGCCCACGATTGGCCCCACCGCCGCGAGCCTGATGCCACTGGCGGTGGCCCTGCTGGTGTCACCGACGAAGGTGCTCCAGGTGCTGGTGCTGCGCCTGGTGCTGCAGAACGCGGAGGCGTTCCTGCTCACGCCGGTGCTGTTGAAGCGGACGGTCAACCTGCTGCCCACGGTGGCCTTGATGTCTCAGCTCTGTCTGGGCGCTCTGCTGGGATTACCCGGCCTGCTGCTCGCCCTACCCCTGGTGGTGGTGCTGCAGGTGCTTTGCGAGGAGGTGTTGGTGCGGGACATCATGGATCGCTGGGACGGGCACTGATCTCGCCTGCCTGGGGCTGCCGCTTGCCATAGCGACGCCAGAGCGAAGGTTGGGCCAGTAACACCACCACCGCCAACGGATGGGATCGCATCGCCGTGACCAAGCTGGTGACGGTGAAATGATCGATCAGCAACTGCAAATCAACGCGCAGGTCCCCCAGAGCCAGCAGCAGCAGCGGCGGCAACAGCGACCAGGAGCGCTGACTCTTGGGCGCTTGCGAGTTCATCGGCGTGAAAACACGGGCAGCAGGGTGGGGGCCAGGCCGATGCTGGACCAGCTGCCCACGGCGATGCCGATGATCAAGGCCACCGCGAACCAGAACAGACTGCTGCCGCCGAAAAACAGCAGACCGAACAAGGGCAGCAGGGTGGTGAGCGAGGTATAAAGCGAACGGGTGAGGGTGGCATCGACCGCCACATCCACCTGATCAATCAAAGGCACATCAGCCAATAGTTTGCGCTGCTCGCGGATACGGTCGTAGATCACGACCGTATCGGTGACCGAATAGCCCGCCACAGTGATCAGTGAAACAGCAAACAGTGAATCCACCTCAATCCCCTGCAACAGCCCCAGCCAGGCGAAGACACCACAGGTGATCAACACGTCGTGGGCGAGGCAGAGCAAGGCCAGAAAGGCAAAGACGCCGTTGTACATGAAGCTGATATAGACAGCAATCGCGGCGAAGCTAACCAGCAGCGACACAATGCTGCCGCGTAACAACCTCGAGCCCAGGGTGGGGCCGATGGTGTTGATCGAAGTGCCACTGGTCTTGAGCGGCCCGGTGACGGGCGTGAGGCCTTCAATCAGCTCGGTGCTCTGCTCAGCGCTCAGAGCCGGTAGCCGCAGCAGCAAAGAGCGGCCGCCATCGAGCACCTGCACCGAGGAACTGCTGAGATTGGGAGTGATCTCACCGGGGACAGCCGGTAGCGAAAGATCGCTGAGGCGCTGCTGGAGCTGGGAGACGCTGAGCTCAGCGCAGGCGTTCTGACAGCGACGCTCCACCTGGATCTGGGTGCCACCGGTGAAATCAAGGCCCGGCTTCAGCGGCAATCCGATGGTGGGATTGAGCCAGCAGAGCACCAGGCCAAGCAGGCTGAGGCCACAGGCGATGGCTGAGGCGATCCAGGCCAGACGCCGATGGCGGCTGATGCGCATGTAACGGATCGGGATCGCCGCGGTGCTGGTGGCCGGAACTGGAGCTGGGGAGGAAACCATCAGGGGCAGACAGGGTCGGGCTCAGGTCGCCGATGCGGGCAACTGGGCAGCGGGCACGAAGTAGGTGGGACGGCGCAGGGCCGGATAGCTCATCAGCAGCCTCAGCAGACTGCGGGTACAGGTGAGGGCTGTGAACAGGCTCAACAGCAGGCCGATCGCCAGGGTGACGGCAAAGCCCTTGACCAGGCCGGTGCCGAGGAAAAACAGGGCGGCGCAACTGATCAGGCCGGTGATGTGCCCATCAAAGATCGAAGAGAAGGCCCGGGCAAAACCGGTGTCGATCGAACGGATCAAGGTATTGCCGGAGCGCAACTCCTCCTTCACCCGTTCAAAGATCAGCACATTGGCATCCACCGCCATTCCCACCGAAAGAATGAAACCGGCGATCCCGGGCAGGGTGAGGGTGACCGGGATCAGGGCGTAGACCGCCAGGTTGTAGAGCGAATACAGGCTGAGGGCCAGCACCGAAACCAGGCCCGGCAGGCGATAGACCACCACCATGAACACCCCCACCAGAGCCAGGCCGGAGAGGGCGGCCAGCAGGCTGGAGCGGATATTTTCAGCGCCGAGCGAGGGGCCGATGGTGCGCACTTCGACGATCTTCACCGGCAACGGCAGGGAGCCACCGCGCAGCTGCACCTCCAGATCCCTGGCCTCATCGGCGGTGAAGTTACCGGTGATGCTGGCGGCTCCACCGGCGATGCCGGCGGCCTTGAACTCCTCACCGACACTGGCCTCGCTGATCGAACGGCCGTCGAGCACGATGCCGAGCAGGCGGCCGGTGCCGGCGATCGACTGGGTGAGCTCAGCGAACTTCTCGCCGCCTTCGCGATTGAAGCCCAGGGTCACGTCCCAGCCATTGCCGGTGGCTTTCTGCTGCCGTCCGGCACTGGTGAGGTCCTTGCCGGTGAGCAGGGTGGGGCCATAGAGGCTGACAACACGGCGATTGACCTCAGCCAGCAGCACGTCGATCTGATCCGTTTCGCTGCTGCCTTCCGGCACGGTGAGACCGAGGGCCCGCAGGGATTTGGCCAGATCCTCCGGTGCCAATTGGGGCTTGGGCGGTGGCGGCGGCAGGCCGCTGTCGGTGCTGGTCGGTTGCGGTTGCTTGGCGGCCAGCACAGCCTCCGCCTGACGTTTGAGTTGCAGCAGCCCCTGCATTTCCTGCTCGGTGCCGGGCTTCTGGGCCTTGAATTCCAGCAGGGCTGTGCTGCCAAGCACCTTGGCGGCGCGGCCGGGGTTCTGCTCACCGGGCAGCTGCAGCATCAGCTGGTCTGAACCGATGGTCTGCAGGGTCGACTCCGCCACCCCCAAACCGTTGATGCGCCGCTCCAGCACATCCTTGACGGCTTCCAGTTGTTCGCTTTCCACTTTCAAGATGGTGCCGGCCGGCATCACCTGGAGGGTGAGCTGGCTACCACCGCGCAGATCCAGGCCCAGCTGCAGGCCATAGGTGGCGAGCATGACCCCGCTGGCGATGGCCAACACCAGGATGAAAGCGACCCAGCCCTGTTGACGTGCCATATCAGATTTGACCGCTCTTGAGTTGGCGAGCGGCCTCAACAATCTGATGGGGCTGGATGATCGTCAGATTTTCGAGATTGCCGTTATACGGCGTGGGGATGTCCTGGGAGGAAAGGCGCACCGGCCTGGCATCAAGATCATCGAAACAGTGCTCGGTGATCAGGGCGAGCAGCTCGGCGCCGATACCGCCGGTTTTCATGCATTCCTCCACCACCAGCACTTTGTGGGTCTTGCGAATCGAGGTGGCGATGGTCTCCATGTCAAACGGCTTGAGGCTCACCAAGTCGATCAGCTCCACATCCACCCCTTCAGCTTCAAGCTGCTCCACCGCCTTGAGGCAGTGGTAACGCATGCGCGAATAGGTGAGGATGGTGATGTCCTTGCCGGTGCGCACCACCTCGGCCTGATCGAGGGCGCAGATGTAATCCCCTTCCGGGATATCTTCTGAGAGGTTATAGAGCAACACGTGCTCGAAGAACAGCACCGGGTTGTTATCGCGAATGGCGGCCTTCATCAGGCCCTTGGCATTGGTGGGGGTGCTGACCGCAACGATCTTGATGCCGGGCACTGCGTGAAAATAAGCCTCGAGCCGCTGGCTGTGTTCGGCGCCGAGCTGGCGACCGACACCGCCGGGGCCCCGCACCACGGTGGGAATCGTGTAGTTGCCGCCGCTGGTGTAGCGAAGCATGCCCATGTTGTTGGAGATCTGGTTGAAGGCCAGCAACAGGAAGCCCATGTTCATGCCCTCGACGATCGGCCGCAGGCCGGTCATCGCGGCGCCGACGGCCATGCCGGTGAAGCTGTTTTCAGCAATCGGCGTATCGAGCACGCGCAGCTCGCCGTACTTCTCGTAGAGATCCTTGGTCACCTTGTAAGAGCCGCCGTACTGACCGACGTCCTCCCCCATCACGCAAACATAGGGATCCCTTGCCATCTCTTCATCGATGGCCTCGCGCAGGGCATTGAACAGGAGGGTTTCGGCCACGGCAGAAAGGCTCGGGGGCTGGCGCACCGTTGAGAGCGGAGCGGGCTCAACTTAGCCTCCTCGACCCTCAGCCACCGGCCGCGAACGTGGTCAGCAGCAGCACCGACAGCAGCATGCCCGGCAGAAGCAGCGCCACCAACAGGCCAAGATCGTGGGGGGTCATGGGGACGAAGCGGCAGCGGCCATTGCAGGTGGCAGTTTAGGAAGGCTTGGCTGCCACGGCAGGTCGCAGGCTGCGCAGGAAGGTGAGCAGCAGGCCGATGCCGATGAAAGCGAAGCTGAAGGTGGCCAGAAAACACATGCCAACAATCAGGGTCTTGAGGGCGGTGGCGATGCTCTGGGCGATCTGGACGTCGTAATGGGGAGGGTGCTCGGCGTAGTAGCCAACGACGCGGCCACTCAACCCCAGGCAGACCCAGGCCAGCAGGCCGCTGGTGAGGGCGCCGGAGAGGAAGCTCAGCGGCCCCTTGCGTGGGGCCGCCGATCCAACCGTTTGATTGGACACCGAGGCAGCAGCAGCTGCATCGGCTGCCCTGGGAGGGACCGTGCCTGCGGCGGCTGAGGGCTGCGCCTCCGGCCTGGCCGGAGCTGGATCACCGGCCTGGGTCGCTGCGGGGTCGGAAGACATGGGGACTCAGGCGGGAAAGGCGGCCCCTTCCAGGGTGACACCGGCTGGGCGGAACCGGCAGCACCAGCTCTCGAAACCGGCCGCTTCCAGGTCCGGGGCGATCTGCACTCGGGCCGCCTCGGCTTCCTCCCGGTGGGGATAGAGGGCAAACAGGCTCGGGCCGGAGCCACTCATCGCCACTGCCAGCGGATCCCCTGCCCGGCGCAGCAGCTGCAGCCCCTGGACCACGCTCTCCACCTCCGGTGCCACCACCATCTGCAGGTCGTTGCGCAACAGCGGCACGGGACCCTCGCCCCGCAGGGCCTGGACCAGGGGGGCCTGCCGCAGGCTCTGGCGCCGCTGTTCGAAGTCCTCCTCACAGCTGAGGTAGAAGTCGCTGCGCATCTCGCGGCAGCGGCCGTAGGCCCAGGGTGTGGAAACGCTCACGGCCGGCTGCTTGATCAACAGCACCGCCCAGGCGCGCTCCTGCTCTGGATGGATCGCTTCAAGAAGCTCGCCCCGGCCGAAGCAGAGGCGGCTGCCCCCCTCCAGACAGAAGGGCATGTCGGAGCCCAGTTCGGCGGCAAAACCCAGCAGCGTCGTCTGGCTGAAGCCCAGGCCCCAGAGGCTGTTCAGGCCCAGCAGGGCGGCGGCTCCATCGCTGGAGCCGCCCGCCAGGCCGGCTCCGATCGGGATGCGCTTCAGCAGCTGGATCCGCGCCCCCAGCTCCGGCAGACCGGCACGGGCCTTGAGCAGCTCGGCGGCCCGCACCACCAGGTTTCCGGCATCGGTGGGCAGCTCGGCGCGATCGCAGGCCAAGTGGATCCGGCCATCGGCCGTGGGCGCCATGGTGAGCTGATCACCGAGATCGAGGCTCTGCATCAGCATCGCCAGCTCGTGGTAGCCATCGCTGCGCAGGCCCAGCACCTCCAGGTGCAGGTTGATCTTGGCGGGGGCAAAGACGGTGAGAGGGGCCATCGATCAGCCGGCGGGGGCGGCGCTGCTGAGCCGATTCAAACCGTTGGCCAGTGCCACCCAGGTGTGGGGTGCCAGCTCCTGGGGCCGTTGTTCCAGGTTCAAGGCCAGCTCCTGGGCCAGCTGCAACAGCTGGGGTGCCGGCAGCAGACCGGCCAGACTGTTGCGCAGCATCTTGCGGCGCGCCGCAAAGCAACGTCGCAGCAGCAGCTCCACCTGGCGGGCGCTCGGCGTAGGCAGCAACTGCTCCGCCGCCAGGGGCTCCAGCAGGATCACCTCCGACATCACCTTCGGCGGTGGGACAAAACAGCGGGGCGGCACGGCGCAGATCGAGCTGCAACGGGCCAGCAGCTGCATCCGCACGCTCAGGGCCGAGTAGGCGCTGCTGCCGGGGGTGGCCCTGATCCGCTCGCCCACCTCCTGCTGCACCAACAGCACTAGCCGCTGATAGGGGGGCAGCACGGGGCGATCGAGGCGACCCACCAGCCGCTCCAGCAGCGGCCCGGTGATGTTGTAGGGGATGTTGGCCACCACCTTGCCTGGGAGCTCCACACCAGCTGGTGGCAAGGGCACCGTCAGCACATCCCCTTCCATCAATTGGAAGCGCTGATCAGCACCGAACTGAACCCGCAGACCCGCCACCAGATCCCGATCCAGTTCCACCGCCAGCAGCGCCGCCAGCGGCGTGGCCAGGAGCCGTTCCGTCAGCGCTCCCCGACCGGGCCCCACTTCCAAGACCCGATCGCCGGGAGCGAGCTCGGCGGCCGCGACGATGCGATCCAGCACCGAGCCATCCACCAGCCAGTGCTGGCCGAAGCGTTTGCGGGCGCGATGGGCGCCGAAGGACATCTGCAGGTCTCCGTTCTCCCCAGATTGCTCCCAGCCGGGGCTGGGCTGGCTAAAGAAGAGGTTGCCAGCTGGAATCGATAGCCGGTCCGATGCCGCCGTTCTCACACCAAGGGCCCATCCAGGCCAACCACGGGCTTGCCCTGGCGCCACTCGCGCTGGCGCCACTCAGCCTGGTCCTGGCGGGACTCACTCTGGCGGCAACTCCAGCCCTGGCCGGCAGTGTCACGGCCGATTCGGTGATGGACAAAGCAGGCGCCCGCCAGGCGGCGATGTCCCAGGTGCCCAGAGGAGCCACCATCACCAACACCAAGTGCCTGGAGCTGGAGGTGGGCATGGACAACATCCGCTATCGCTGCACCGTCTGGTATGCCGATCCGCCGGTGCTGCCGCCAGCCCCCGCCCCGCTGCCAAGCGCTGCCCCGGCCCCTGGCAGCAGCACCGCACCCGGCAGCTGAACGCCGCACGCGGCCGCAGCAGAGCTTCAGCTCTCCATCCGGATCCAGAGCACCGGCTGCCGCGCCGGTGGCAGGGGCACCAGGGCTGCCACCTGCTCCACCGGTGTGTCGCCCCAGCGGGGGTGGGCGGCCACCCAGCAACTCCAGGCCCGCTGCAACCGCAAGCGCTTGCCTGGGCCGAGGGCGGCGCGGCCACCGCCATCGGCGCCCCGGCGCTGGCGTGCCTTGACTTCCACCAGCAGCAGCCGACCCGGTTTGGCCATCACCAGGTCGATTTCGCCCCAGCGGCAGCGCCAATTGCGATCCAGCAGTTGCCAGCCGCGGGCCAGCAACAGCCGCAGCACCCGCTGCTCGGCCCAGGCCCCCTGTCGTTGCGCTTGGGTGCGGCTCACGCTGGCGGACAGGTCGATCTCTGCAGTGTTCCCAGCCCCTGCCAGGCGCTGCAGCTGGTCAACCTGGGGCCGAATCAGCTGCCAGCCCATCGCCGATCCGGGCCTCGCTGCCCCATGGTTTTGGCCTTTGGCCTGTGGGCTCGCTGCTGTCAGACCGGCAGCGGATTGGTGCCCGCGGCGACCTGCCTAGGGTTGGTTCAGCCCGACCTTGATGCCATGGCGTTGTCCGCCGCGATCCTTTCCCAATCCGCCGTGATCGGCACTGATCGCAGCCGGCTGAGCCGGCTTGGCCGGAGCCGGCTTGGCCGGAGCCTGCTCGGCCTGCTGCTGGCGAGTGTGCTGCTGCTGGGTGCCGGTGCACCGGCAGCGGCGGCGATGGACTACGCCAAACAGGTGCTGATCGGTGCTGATTTCCGCGGCGCCGACCTGCAGGCGGTGACCTTCAACCTCACCAACCTGCGCGATGCCGATTTCCACGGCGCCGATCTACGCAATGCCAGCCTGTTTGGCGCCAAGCTTCAGGATGCCGATCTGGGTGAAGCTGATCTGCGCGATGCCACCTTGGATTCGGCCGTGTTTGATGGCACGGATCTGCGTAATGCCCGCCTGGATGACGCCTTTGCCTTCAACACCAAGTTCAGCAACGTGCTGATCGAGGGGGCTGATTTCACCAATGTGCCGCTGCGGGGCGATGCCCTCAAGACGCTGTGCGCGATCGCCAGTGGCACCAATCCCAGCAGCGGCCGCGCCACCCGCGACACACTGGGTTGCGGTTGAACTCCAGGTGAGCTGGTGCCATGAGCTTTGATGCCCGCAGCCGGGAACGCCTTGAGGCGCTTGGGCGCCAGCTACCCAAGCCCCTGCCCCTGCCTGAACCCGCCAGGTCCCAGGCCCGCTCCGATGCACCCCGCCATGCGGTGGAACTCGAGCAGGATCCGGAGCAGCTGTTCCGGGAGCTGATGGCCGCCAGCGCCGACGGCAATGTGCCGCCGCACCTGCTGGAACGGCTGCGGGAGCTGGAGGCGTCGCGGCGGCTGGCCCGCGCCGCTGGTTTGACCGGCCGCGGCGCCCCTGCTGCTGGCACCCCTGGTGCTGCCAGCACCACCGCGAGCCGCAGCGCTGACCGCGCCCCTGGCCGGCAGCGCACCCCCCGTACCGGCAACAGCCGGCCTGGCAACGCTTCAGCGCGGAACGCCGAGGAGGAGTCGCTTTACACCGCTTTCCAGCAGCTGTTGCTCGAAGACGACAACCTGGCGGATTGAGCCGCGACTCCGTGCTGCATTCGGCTGGTCCGCTGGCTGCCCTGCACCGAGAAGCTCCTCCTCCACAGAATGACGGCTGGGACACGCCTGGTCTGCCGTCAGGCCCGGCAGCGCTCTGGCCTGTCGCACCTGGCCAGGCCAATCAGCCGTGATCGGATGGCTCCAGCTGAATCGTGCTGTGGGCGATGCCGAGTTCGGCCAGCTTCTGTTTGGCCTCATGTAGCAAGGCCATGTCGTCGATGCTGCCGGGCCGGCGCTGGAGATGGGCCGTCATCGCGTTCTGAGAGGTGCTCATGCCCCACACGTGCAGATGGTGCACCTCCAGCACCCCCTGCAAGCTGCGCAACATGGCCTCCACCTGTACCAAATCGATGCCGGCGGGCACGGCGTCGAGGGCCACAACCAGGGCCTCCCGCAACAGCTGCCAGCCACTCCAGGCCACCGCCAGCCCCACGCCGATGGCGGTGGCGGCATCGAGCCAGTTCCAGCCGCTGAGGTGCACCAGCAGGGCGCTCATCAGCACGGCGGCGGACACGGCCGCATCGGTGAGCAGGTGCACCACGGCGGCACGGCGATTGAGATCGTGGCTGTGATCGCTGCCGAACAGGCGGGCCGAGCCCAGATTCACGACGATCCCCACCGCTGCCGCCACCGCCACCGGCCCCCCCGCCACGGCCACCGGTGCCGCCAGCCGCTGTAGTCCCTCGACGATCACCACGGCGGCCGCCATCAGGATCAGCACCGCATTGATCAGCGAGGCCAGCTGGGTGCTGCGGCCGTAGCCGTAGGTGAAGCGCGCTGTGGGCGGCCGGGCGCTGAGCCGTTCGGCGCCCCAGCCGAACAGCAAACCGGCGACATCGCCGAGATTGTGGACCGCATCGCCGATCAGGGCCAGCGAACCGAAGGCCAGGCCAATCGCCAGTTGCAGTCCTGACAGAGCACTGTTGAGGATGATGCTCCAGCGAAAGGCCGCCGCTGAGCCACTGCGGTGTTGATGCTGGCGCGGATGGGGCTGGCGCTGGAGCTGCACCGCCGGATGGACGTGTTCGTGTCGGGTACCCATGGGAGCAATCAGCTGAGCGCCTGGCGCAGGGCCACCAGACCGAAGAGCAGGAACAGGCCGCCACTGAGGCGATAGAGCAGGCGCTCGCTGATGCGACCGCCGATCCACTTGCCGGCACCCACCGCCAGCCAGGTGACCAGGGCGTGGCCGGCGAGGGTGCCGGCGAGCAGGGCGCCGAAGCCGAAGCCCGGCGCCGTGGCCAGGAAGATGGTGGCGAACTGGGTGCGATCACCCAGCTCGGCGATGAACACCAGGGCAAAGGCCTCCCAGATCACGGCCCAGGGCGTGGTGATCGTCTGGCGCTGCTCCGCCTCATTCACCGCCGCTTCCGCATCCTGGGCCTCGGCGGCGGCGGCGCTGCTGCCCATGGCCTGGGCGTCGATCAACAACTTGAAGCCAAAGGCCAGGAACAGCACCGCCGCCAGCCAGGGCACCAGGGCGGCGGGCAGCAGTTCCCGCAGGCCGTAGCCCAGGGCCAGGGACATCAAGGTGACGGCCGCCAGGGCGGCAAAAGCACCGATGAACACCCAGCGAGCCCGATGCCGGGCCGCCAGGATCAGCGCCATGAAAAAGGTCTTGTCACCCAGCTCCGCCAGGGTGATGGCCGTGAAGCTGGACCCGAAGGCCGCCAGAAAAGATTGCGCCACGGCTCCAGACCTGAACGGCCCCAGCTTGCCCTGCCAATGGGGCCCTGGACACCACATCCACAGACTGCGGCCACGGCGCACGCAAGCCCAGGACCAGTACAAATGAACTCCTATGATGAGGCTGCCCGCCGCGCCTGGACATGCCCTTGGTCCCGCCCCTTGAGCCAGCTGCTGAGCCTGCTTCTGCGTCAGCCCGCGAGTTCTCGGCCGCCGGTTTGCCGCTCGGCGGCGATGATCCCGCCGGCCAGCAGGGACTCGACCTGGCCCGGTTACTGATTCGCGATCCGGCTCACACCGTGCTGCTGCGTGTGGCCGGCGATTCGATGCAGGGCGCCGGCATCCAGCACGGCGATCTGTTGGTGGTGGATCGCGCCCGCGAGGCCCGGGCCGGATCGATCGTGGTGGCGCGCTTCGGCGGCCAGTTCACGCTCAAGCGCCTCTGCCTGGGCGCTGGCCGCCAGTGGCTGGAGGCCGCCCATCGCGACTATCCGCCGATCCCCCTGGAGCCACCGGCAGCCACTGGCGAACACGACAACGACGCCCAGCTCTGGGGCGTGGCCGTGCATGTGATTCGCCGTCTCTGAGAGCCCATGCCCCGCGCCACGGTGCTGATTGACGGCAACAACTTCTACGCCTCCTGCGAGGCGGTGCTCGATCCAGCCGTGATCGGTCGGCCGCTGGTGGTGCTCTCCAACAACGACGGCTGCATTGTGTCCCGCAGCGCCGAGGCGCGGGCCCTGGGCATCCCCATGGGCAGCCCCTACTTCAAGCTGCGCCAGCAGCTGCAGCGGCATGGGGTGATCGTGCGCAGCTCCAACTACGGCCTCTACGCCGACATGAGCCAGCGGCTGATGGCCACCCTGGAGGTGTGGGTGGAGGAGCTGGAGATCTATTCAATTGATGAGGCCTTCGGTCTGCTGCACCGCCCGGCAGCCACCAACGGTCAGCCGGGCGATCTGCGGGACTGGGGGCAACGCCTGCGCCAGCGGGTGCGCCGTGATCTGGGCCTGCCGGTGGCCGTGGGCATCGCCCCCACCAAGGTGCTGGCCAAGCTGGCCAACCGCATCGCCAAGCGCGATCCGCTCCAGGGTGGTGTGTTCGACCTCGGCGCGCTCAACGACCCCAGCCCCTGGTTGGAGGCAACCGCCGTGGAGGACGTGTGGGGCATCGGCCGCCAGCTTGCGCGCTGGTGCCGCCTGCGGGGCATTGCCGATGCCCGCACCCTGCGCGATCTGCCGCCAGGGGAGTTGCGGCGTCGCTGTGGCGTGGTGGGGCTGCGGCTGCAGCAGGAGCTGCAGGGCCACCCCTGTCTGCCGCTGGTGAGCCTGCCGCCGGCGAAGCAGGAAACCTGTGTCAGCCGCAGTTTCAGCCAGCCGGTCACCAGTCGTCAGGAGTTGCGTCAGGCGATCGCCACCTACCTGAGTCGGGCCGCCGAAAAGTTGCGGCGCCAACGGCAACGGGCCGGGGCGATCACCGTGTTCGTGCGCAGCAGCCCTTTCGATGGCAGCAGCTTCTACAGCAATGCCGCCACCGCGGTGCTGCTGTTGCCCAGCAACGACACCGGCGTGCTGCTGGCCGCTGCCCTGCCTCTGGCGGACAGCTTGTATCGCCGCCACAAACCGCTGCAGAAAGCGGGGGTGTTGCTGCAGCAGCTGCAGCCGGACAGCCTGCTGCAATATCACCTGCTGGCGCCGCTGGAGCCACAACAACAACGCCGCCGCGAGGCTCTGATGGCGACTGTGGATGGGCTCAACCGCCGCTATGGCAGCGGCACCGTGCAGTGGGCCGCCTGCGGTCTGCAGCCCGTCTGGACGATGCGGCGCTCGCGGCTGTCGCGGGCAGCCACCACCCGGATCAGCGATGTGCCGGTGGTGCGGGCTTAGCGCCAGCCGCCGCACCCACAGCAGCTGGGCCGCCAGATTGGGGCAGTGGGAGCACAGCAGTTGGGTGAGCAGCAGCAACACCGCCCCCAGCCATGGAAACAGTGCCGTGGTGAATCCAAGCCCCCCTCTTCGAGGGAGTTTTTGTGGTGGATGGAATTGGCCATCACTGGATCCGGCAGCGGCCTGCCTGGCGCTGGCCGGTGCCGCCGTGGCTTCGAGCCGGCTCGGCGCCATGAAGGCCCCGAAACAACCAGGTTCAGCCCGGTTCCACCGCAGGGGCCTGGGCCACGGCCGCTTCGATCATGCTGGCGCTGACGCGGATCGTCTCCAGGGCATCCTCGTTGTCGAGAAAGGCGTCGAAACTGGCATAGCGCTCGATGCGGGGCTCGGCACCAGCTACGGCGCAGGCCGCCGCCCAGTCGCCATCGTCGGGGGCCACCAGGGCGTAGCAGGCGAGAGCCTCCTGCAGATCGCCACCATCGCCGATCGCCTCGCCGTGCCAGGACACCTCGTAAAAGTCCTCGGCCGGGGCGCTGTCCAGGGCCAGTTCAGCGTTCATGGCCATCAGCGATCCGTGCCATCAGCGATCCTTGCCATCAGCGATCCGTGCCATCAGCGATCCGTGCCAGCAGTGTTCATCGCCACCGGTGATCATGGCAGCCGCCATCATCAAAGACCATGCAGCAGGCTGGCAATTTGATTGCGGCCATTGCTCTTGGCCAGCTCCAAAGCCCGGGAGGCGCGCTGCATCAGGTCGGCGAAGCTGTGATCAGCGCTGCCCAGACTGGTGAGGCCGCCACTGATGTGCAACTGAAAATCCGTGTGGCTGAACACCCCAGGCAGCGCCGGCACCGCCTGGCGCAGATGGTCGGCCAGGCCCATCGCCTGGTCCTGGTCCATCCCCACCAGCAGCAGGGCGAACTCGCCGTCGCCGAGGCGGGCGGCGAAATCAACTTCACGCAGATAGCTGCGGCTGAGATGCACCAGATCGACTAACAACTTGTCACCGGCCGGATGGCCCCAGCGGCTGTTCACCTGGCGCAGATTGTCAATGTCAAAGCACAGCAACGACAGGGGCTGACCCTGCTGACGGGCCCGTTTGAACTCGCGATGACCGATGGCCAGGAAGGTGTGGCGCAGCGGCAGACCCGTGATCGGGCAAAGCATGGCGATGCGGCGCAACTCGATCTCGCGCATCACCAGCTCCGACAGCAGCTGCAACTGGTGGAGCTGCTCGTTGCTGGGCTGGCGCGGCTGCTGATCAATCACGCACAGGGTGCCGAGGTTGTGGCCATCGGGGCTGTGCAGCGGCGCACCGGCATAGAAGCGGATGTGGGGTTCATTCATCACCAGCGGATTGGTGCAGAAGCGTTCATCCGCCCGGGCGTCGGGCACCACCAGCACCTGGTCGTCGGCGATCGCATGGGCGCAGAAGGCCATCGTGCGCGGCGTTTCGGTGGCATCGAGGCCTTTGCGGGTCAGAAACCACTGGCGGTCCTTCTCCACCAGCGAAATCAACGACATCGGCACCTGGAAAATCGAGCTGGCCAGCTCAACGATGCGCTCGAAATGCTCGTCGCTGGCCATGCCGATCACGCCATGGCGCTCGAGGTCCCGCAGGCGCTGATCCTCATCGGCGGGAATCGGATAGGCCGGATAGGGGGCCACGGAATTACTCCCTGCAGGACTCCAGGTTAGGCGTGAGCGCGCCCTCCCAGCGGCCTCGGCGAGAAAAGCTCAAGCCGCTGCCGGAGTCAGAATCTCGTCATAACCGGCGCAGCGACGCTGATCAAGATCCTGCAGATAGCGGCGCTCGCTGTAATAAGCCTCCTGGAACCGCAACGCATCGGCGTTGAGTTCGCTGAACAGCGCCTCGATGCGCAGTTCCATCGACAGCGTTGGATCGCGGGAGGGCAGGGACGCGGCCAACGGCAACTCCGTCAAGGGCAAGGCCGCTGAGGCCAGCAGCGGTTCACCATCGGTGCCGAGCCGCTCCAACTGCAACAGCGTCGCCAGGCAGTGCTCCAGGCTGCGCAGCCGCTGCGAACCCCAGGCATCGAGCAGATGGCGGCAGCGTTTTTCGGTGGCCAGCCGCGCCCGCACAGCGATCGCCCCGCGCAGCAGCAGCAGGGGCTGGGTCAGCGACAACCGCTGCACCTCGGTGGGCTGCAGCAGCGGGGTGAGCCGGGGCAGAAGCTCGTTGCCCTCGATCAGCAGCCGATCGAACAGCAGTCGTGGCAGATCGAGATCGGCCAGATCATGGCCTGGATCCAGGCCGCGACTGATCGCCTCCAGCCGACCGGCCCCGAGGTTATCTTCCTCCAGTTCGGCGATCGCCGCCCAGAGCCGGCGGTGGGGCTGCAGGGCAAAATCCTCCTGCTCCCATTGGCGCAATTGCTGGCGCATGGCAGCGCGATCGCGGCCGCAATGGAGATAGAGGCGCAGCAGATCCGCCTCAGCCCGCTCCTGCACCGTGGCGGCTCCGGGCTGTTCCCAGCGGGCGGAGCGTCCGTGCCAGCGCTGGCCCTTCACCTGCTGGCGCAGGTCGTCCTCGAGGCTCTGGGCCAGGCGCGCCTGGCCGCCGGAGAGCCGTTCGGCAACCTGCTGCAGATAGCGACTGCGCACGGCGCTCTGCGGCAACTTGCCCAGCAGGGCCACCAGGGCCGAGACAGCCTGCTGGAACTGATCGGAGTGGGCCAGATCCCGGCCTTCCAACACCTGGTCGATCTGCCAATCGAGCCAGAGGGGAGAGCCATCGAGCAGGGCGCGATACTCACCGGCCCCATGCTGCTTGAGGAACTCATCGGGATCCTTGCCGGCGGGCAACTGCAGCACCCGCAGCTCCAGCTGACCCTGCAGCGCCAGCTGCTCCACCTCGCCGATGGCTCGCTGGGCCGCGCGCACGCCGGCGCCATCACTGTCGAAGTTGAGAATCAACCGTTTGCTGTCGCAGCAGCGGCACAGCTGGGTGATCTGCTGGCTGCTCAGGGCCGTGCCCAGGGCCGCCACCGCATTGGTGATGCCAGCGGCATGAAGGGCGATCACATCGAAGTAGCCCTCCACCACCACGGCCCGATCGTCCTTGCGGATGGCCTCGGCGGCCCGATCGAGCCCGAACAGGTGCTTGCCCTTTTCAAACACCTCCGTTTCCGGTGAGTTGAGGTATTTGGGCTCGGCACCATCGAGGCTGCGACCACCGAAGCCGATCACCCGCCCCTGCCGATCCCGGATCGGCACCATCAGCCGATGACGAAAGCGGTCGTAAAAGCCATCGCCGCCCTTGCGGGCCACCACCAGGCCGGCGGCCTCCAGCAATTCCGGGCCCAGCCCCTCCACTTGCTGCAGATGGCACAGCAGGCCATCCCAGCGCTCCGGGGCATAGCCGAGCGCAAAGGCCTCGATGGTGGGTTCGGCCAGGGCGCGAGCTTCCAGCAGGTAGGTGAGGGCGCCAGCCCCTTCCGCCGAGCGCAGGCAGGTCTGGAACCAGCCGGCCGCCAGGGCCAGCACCCGGTGCAGCTGCTCACGGCGGGACAGCTGCTGACGCAGCCGCTCCTGCTGGGGACCATCGAGGGTTTCCACCGGCAGCTGATACTTGCGCGCCAGTTCCAGCACCACGTCAGCGAAGCTGAGCCGCTGGTACTCCATCAGGAACTTGATGGCGTTGCCGCCGGCGCCGCAGGAGAAGCAGTAATAAAACTGCTTGGCTGGGGACACCGTCATCGACGGCTTGCTGTCGTCGTGGAAGGGGCAGATGCCGACAAACTCGCGGCCCTTTTTGTTGAGCACCACGTGCTCCCCCACCACATCAACGATGTCGGCCCGTTCCTTGACGGCCTCGATCGTGCGGGGGTGGAGACGAGGAAGGGACAGGGGAGAACGGATGCGCGGTGGGCCACCACCCCTGGTGGGGGCGTGTCATCCATTGTGGACCATCCCACCACCAATGGGGCGTGGCCTGCCCAGGGGGCGTGGAGTGGGAGCGTTGTCGAGGCGACTGGAGGCTCCGCTGGCGCAGGCACAGGAGATGGCGGAACCGATCGAGCCAGGGCCGGCAACGACCTTGGGGCCCGTGCTGGCGCTGCTGCTGGCGGCGCTCAGCTTCAGTTTGATGACCGTCTGCGTGAAGGGGGCCGGCCACCGGCTGCCGGTGGCCGAGGTGGTGCTGGCTCGCGCCCTGGTCAGCCTGGTCTTGAGCTGGTGGATGCTGC
>CAIZOZ010000087.1 GCA_903934745.1 uncultured cyanobacterium | reverse complement strand
TGAAAACTATAAGTTAGTCACTCAGTACGATGCATTGGCTTCTATTATAAGTCCAGCCAGTTACGCTTCGCTCCTGGGAATACGTTAAGAGCCGGCTGGTTTGCGGTGCACCGCCTTGATCCAGGTCGCGACACTCAACGGGGCATGGTCAGCCGTATCGTCCTGCGATTTGAGTGAGCTCGCCAGAGTCGAGCGCTGCACAGCAGCTCTGCTCCTGGCCGCAGAAGCGATCGACAGCCTGGTGCTGAACGCCGGCCTGCAGTACCCCCGGGTTCAGGAAAGATGTCACCCCTCTCATTCGTATACCCGGGGGCTTGAGGACATGACCAATGCGCGGATACAGCGAGGCCGTCAAGGCTGATGTGAAAAGGCGGATGAGCCCGCCGCACAGGCAGAGCGTGGCCCGGATTTCAGAGGAGCTGGGCATCCACGTGATCACCCTCTACAAATGGAGGAAGACGTGGCGGTTGCAGGGAGAGGTGGTGCCTTCATCCGAAAAGGAGCCGGAAGGCTGGAGTGCTGCCGACAAGTTCATGGTGGTGTTGGAGACGGCAGGGCTGAACGCCACCGAGCTCAGTGCCTACTGCCGTGAGCGGGGGCTTTTTCCTGAGCAGGTGAGCCGTTGGCGGCAGGCAGCCCAGGATGCCAACGCCAAGCCGGTGCTGACGATGGCCGAGCAGAAGGAGCTCGAAAGGCTCCGAGCCCAGGACCAGAGGGAGATCAAGGCCCTCAAGAAGGAGCTGCAGCGCAAGGAGAAGGCCCTGGCTGAGGCAGCGGCATTGCTGATACTGCGAAAAAAGTGGGATGCCTTCTGCTCGGAGGACGAGGAAGGCTGACCAGCGCCGCGCAGCGGCGGAAGGTGATCGAGCTGATCGGCGAGGCGAATGACGCTGGCGCCGGCCTGTTGAGCGCCTGCGTTGAGATCGGCATCTGCCTGCGCACCCTCAAGCGCTGGCGGCGTGCCTTTGTGGGTGATGGGGACGGCAAGGATCGCCGTAAAGGCAGTCCTCGCCATGTCGTTCACCGGCTGAGTGAGGAGGAGCGCCAGCGGATCCTGCTCACCTGCAACCAGCCGGCGTACGCCTCGCTGCCGCCGGGACAGATCGTGCCGGCCCTGGCGGATCAGGGGCTGTATATCGGCTCGGAGTCCAGCTTCTATCGGGTCTTGCACCAGGCGGGACAGTGCCACCGGCGTGGACGGGCCCGGCTGCCGCAGGAACCTCGCTCCGTGCCGCGCCTCAGGGCGGATGGCCCAAACCAGGTTTGGAGCTGGGATATCAGCTTTTTGCCCACCACGGTGCGGGGTGTGTGGCTGTACCTCTATCTGGTGGTCGACGTCTGGAGCCGCAAGGTGGTGGCCTGGGATGTGGCCGAGGTGGAGTCGGCTGACATCGCGGCTGATCTGGTGCAGCGAGCCTGTCTCAGGGAGCGCTACCGCCGGCCCAGCGGCTTTGGCAGCCACCAGAGCCTCCACCCGCCACTGATCCTCCACGCCGACAACGGCAATGCCATGCGTGGAGCCACGCTGGAATCGCGGCTGGAGGAGATGGGAGTGCTCAGGTCCTTTTCCAGGCCAAGGGTCTCAAACGACAACCCCTACTCAGAATCCCTGTTCCGTACGGTCAAGTACCGGCCCGACTACCCCAGCCGGCCGTTTGGCAGCAAAGGCGAGGCATGCGAGTGGGTGGCGGCCTTTGTCGATTGGTACAACCACCGGCACCGCCACAGCGGCATCAAATTCGTGACGCCCCATCAGCGTCACAGTGGATCCGCCACGGCAATTTGCCAGCAGCGAGCTGATGTCTACGAGACAGCCCGCCAGGCAAATCCAACGCGCTGGAGCCGAAGCACCCGCTGCTGGCGTCAACCCGGAGAAGTGTGGATCAACAAGCCAACAGAGGAGCCAGATCCGATGATGGCGCTACCATTGATCCAGGTCGCCTGAGTGGCAGCCAAGGAGTGACATCTTTCCTGAAAGTCACCGCGAATCGGCGAAAAAGCTTGGCGAGAATCATCCGACTACGCTCTCCTATAGAAATAACTGGCTGCTGGCTGTATCGGACT
>CAIZOZ010000086.1 GCA_903934745.1 uncultured cyanobacterium | reverse complement strand
TCCACCAGACCCAGCACACAGTCACCCGTGGCACTGAGCAGGAGCCCGCCGTTGGAGTAGCTGAAGCTGACCCGGTTGTTCGGCAGCCCGGTCACCGAGGCGTAATTGAGCTGATACGGCGTGCCCGGAACCAGGAACACCACCGAAGAGGCGGCGACCGAATTGTTGACCGCGGCCGTGATCGCCGCCGTGCTGGCCACTCCGGCGGCAACGGCCCAGGCTGCCGGGGTAGCGCCATACCAGCCATAACCCCAGGGGCGGGCAGCCCAGTAGCCGCCACCATTCCAGGCGGGGTGATAGACGGCGGCGCCATAGGCCGCGGCCGGGGCCCGGGTCAGGCCAGGGCCGGGAGCGCCCCAGCCAGCCCCAGGGCGAACACCGGCTCCGGAGGCCGGACCGCCGACACCGCCCACACCGGCACCCGCCCGGCCAAAACCGGCTCCTGGGCGAACACCGGCTCCGGAGGCCGGACCGCCGAAGCCACCGGAAACGGGGCGGGCATCAGCGGCAAGGGGCAACCAGGGCAGGCCGATCAGGGCCAGCGTCAATGGGGCAAGACGAGACAACGGATGGAGCAGATTCATGGGGCTTTCACATTGGGGCAGGTGGCGCCATTGAAGTTGGTGGCAACCATCTGGCTGCCCTCGCTGTAGATCATCTGGGCCTGGCTGGTGTTCCCGGCAGCCACGGCAGTCTGAAGCTTCGAGGCAAAGCGCGCACAGGCCTCGTCAAGGGTCATGGAGCTGGCCTGACTGGGAACCAGAGCCAGAGCCGAGGCCGCCGAGAGGAAAATCGCCAGGGCCTTCATGGAATTTGCATCGACAACGGGATCCACACAAGACAAGTCGGCGAGCCAGCCAACGCCGTCCGCCCCTGCACTCTGACAGCGCGATCTGAGCGGCGGAGCCATCCCGAACCAGATCCTTCCCAATTGGGAAGGAGCAGGATTGGGAGGGACACGGTTTTTTTGGCGCAAACCAACTGCTGATTCACCCCAAAACACCAATTCTTGCCATCGGCTTGCCTAACGTGAAGCAAGAATCAATTCAAGGCCATGTCTCTGCCATTCTATGAGAATGACAACCAGGCAGAGTCAGTAAAAATACCTACGAGTAAAACTCAGGAATCAAGCCCCAAGGCAGACCAAAAACAGAGTACGGCCATGGAAGTAGCACCGCGTGATCCATCCAAGTCCGTCAGTTCAGACAACAAGCTCCGCCATCAAAGCTGACCACAGCGATCATTTCCATTTCCATCCACACTGCAGAGGACTCCATGACAACCAACCATGACCCCATCTGGCCAGGCGGTACCTACCAAAGCGCCACGCCCCCGCTCGATCCTTCCTTGATCGAACTGGCGGTGAAGAACTCGGGTCAGACCGTCAAGCGTGCCTGCGCCTCCCACCTGCATCGGCTGCATTCAAACCTCTCCCAAGAGCAAATGCTCAGCCAGATTTGCCAGGATTGTCCGGCAAGATTTTATATCGCCAGCCAGGCACAACACCAGGAAGGGCAGCATCAACCCTCCTGACACGACTGCGAGAGCAAGCCTTTCCACCTACACCATAATATGGCCGAATCATTCTCAACAGCAACAGCCCTGAGGCCAATCGATCAGCAGAATCCTTGCCAGCAAAGTTTACCGAGCAAATCACAACGAAAGCCAGACTCAGGTGGCCTGTAAACTCACACCCAACCTGCCAGCGACGGATGAAGCGTACAGCTCGGAGCTGATGGCAGCATCCGCCGGGCGTCCATAGAAGAATCCCTGCAGATAGTGACAACCAAGCCGCCGTA
>CAIZOZ010000085.1 GCA_903934745.1 uncultured cyanobacterium | reverse complement strand
GCGATGGCCGATCGTATTGTTGAGGAGGCCAACCAGGCTTTCCACTGCAACATGGTGATGTTCCAGGAGCTGGAGGGCAACCTGATCGCGGCGATCGGCAAGGTGCTCTTCGGCTTCCTCACCCGCCGCCAGCGCTCTGGCAGCACCGAGGCCGTCGCCGCCTGAGTTTGCAGCGCCCTGTCCGTTTCCTCGTTCCCGGCACCAGCGGTCGCTTCCGCTGCGGCGGATTGCTGGTGGAGTTGCAGAGTGCCCGGCTGGTGGCTGGCCTGCGTGGCGCTGAGGTGGTCACCTACCGGCAGCGGGAGGAGGGCCATCCCTTCCTCGCCGACCTGCTGAAGGCGGAGCCGGCGCCGGGCCCGGCCCTGTGGATTGTCAGCTGGGGCTTTGATGTGCCCTGGCTGCTGCGGCGCCTGCGCGGGCGCCCGGCGGCCTATCACGCCCACAGCAGTGGCTACGGCTTCAACCTCCCCGCCGGGGTGCCGGTGCTGGCGGTGAGCCGCAACACCCTCGGCTACTGGGGCGACCGGGCCCCCCGCAACCCCCTGCTGCTCGTGCCCAATGCCCTGGAGGCGATGTGGCTGAACCGGGGGGATCGGGGCGCTGGGGCGCAGCTGCGTCGGCCGATTGACGTGCTGGTGCAGCAGCGCAAGAGCAGCCGCTATGTGCTGGAGCAGCTGGTGCCGGCCCTGCGGCGGCGGGGGCTGGCGGTGGAGGTGCAGAAGGGCTGGGTGGAGGATCTGGTCGGCCTGTTTAACAGCGCCAGCGTGGTGCTGTACGACTCGGCGGATTACTGGCGGGGCCGTGGCGTCAGTGAGGGGTTCGGCCTGCCGCCGATTGAGGCGCTGGCCTGTGGCTGCGTGGTGTTCAGCAGCCTCAACCATGCCCTCGCCGATACGCTCGACCCCGGCCTGGTGGGCCATCAGATTGGCTGCGGCAGCCTGGAGAGTGATCTTGATCGGATCGCCGCGGCTGTGGCCCAGCCCCAGGCCTGGCAGCCGCCCGCCAGCCGCTTGACGCCCCTGCTGGAAGCCTGTTCCGAGCCGGTGCTGCTGGAGCGCTGGAGCGTGGCCCTGGAGGTGCTGGATGGCCACTGGGATCGTTGGTTCGGCCTGGGTGTGGAGCCCCTGCAGCGGCGACCAACCTGGCGGATTCGGCTGGATCAGGGACTGGCGCGGCTGCGGCAGCGGCTGGGAGGGCGGCTGCCGCGCTGGCCCGCGGGCGGCTGATTTCGGAGCTGGCCGCCATAGCCTCATCCAGGAGTGATGGGCCAGCCGGGCGATTGAATCTGCTCTCGAGGAGCCGAACCTATCGACAGCTGTGCGCACTGATGGCCTACCTGCCATCGGAGCGACTCAGCCAGCTGAAGTGGGTGGTCGCTGCCTCGATCATTCCAGGCTTTGTGGATCTTGCCTCGGTGGCGGTGATCGCCCGGCTGATGGGAGCCCTGGTGGGGACTCGCCTGGGTGACGGGGTGCCGGGGGTCAAGGTTTTCGGCGGCGATGCGGTGGATCAGGGCCTCTGGCTGATTGCCATCTTTGCCTTGTTGTCCTGGATTGGTTCTTTCGGCAAGCTTGGCCTTCAGTTTCTGCAGCAACGCCTGACAGCAAGGGTCTGGATTGATCTTTCCAATCAGATCCACGCCAATGTGCTGGCCCAAGGCTATGAATATCACCTAACCAAGAGCACGGCCAAGCTGTCAACCTTGATGTTGAGCCACATTAAAAAGACTTCTAATTCGGTTGTCAGCCCATTGCTGAAGATGGTCGGAAGTGTGTTTTCGATTGTCTTGCTTTCGGTGGGTATCCTTGTGATCGGTCGCTGGTCGGCTGTGGTGCTGATCGTCAGTCTTGTTTTTTCTTATCTCGTCATATCCCAGCTGATCACGCCCTACCTGCGCCACGCCTCGAGGCAGAAGCTACGATTGGAATCGCGGGCAACCCATATTTTGTTGGAGTCACTCAGCTCGATTCGTGATATCAAGCTCACCGCTTCGGAGGATCATTTCCGTGCAGCTTTTGTGCGCACCGGCGAAAAGGCCAAGAGCTATGCCTGGACCACTGAGCTGCTGCCCACGATTCCCAGGGCCCTGATTGAGCCCCTCGGCATCACTTTGATCTTTGCCTTCGGTGCCGTTCCGGCCCTGCTCAGCGGCGATCGCTCTGATATTAGTGCAGTCCTGCCTTTCCTTGCCTCTTTGGCCGTGGC
>CAIZOZ010000084.1 GCA_903934745.1 uncultured cyanobacterium | reverse complement strand
GTGATTTTTGGCGTCCTCACCACCGATACGCTGCAACAAGCCCTCGAACGGGCTGGCATCAAGAGTAATCTTGGCTGGAATTATGGGCTGCAGGCCCTGGAGATGGGCAGCTTGATGGCAGCAATCCCAGATTGACCTTCCTGCGGGGAGCAGTCTTGATTGCTGACCCATGCCCTCCTGTCCTGAATCTGGAGATCGATTGACCTGGCACCGGCCACGCCAAGTACTTGCGCTCTGTGCGCTGTTGGATCTGCTCGGTGTGGTGGTGGTGGCAGTGCTCGTTGATCTGCGCTTCGCCACCCACCTGCTGAATCATCCCGAGTGGCTGGTTCCCTTTGGCAGCGCCTATGTGCTGTTCAGTTGGCTGTTCGGCAGTTACACCCTGCTGCGTTTGCCTCGGCTGAGCCTGGTGCCGGTGCTGGTGCGTCTCGGCTGCTCAGCGTTGGCGACGCTGTTGGTGGTGGTGCTGGCGTTCTGGCTGCTGAATCTGCCCGTCACCTTCACCCTGGGCCATCGCCGTATTCAGGCGTCCCTGTTGTTGGGGATGTCTGTCTGGGCCCTGCTGGTGCGTCTGCTGTTGCGTCGCCAGACGAACCTTCACCAAATCCCCTTGCCTGCCAGTCTGGAGATGGCTGAGCAGCGCCAGCAGCGCCTGCTGCCCGACCAATTGCCGGAGGATGCGCTCAGCGTGGCGGATGTGCCCTGGGCCAATACTCTCAGCGTTGAGCGTCAGCTCAAGCGCGCTGCCGATGTGACGGTGGCCCTGGGGTTGTTGTTGATCACGTCACCCTTGATCGCTTTGGTGGCCCTGCTGATCTGGCTGGAGGATGGAGGGCCGGTGATTTACACCCAGGCGCGTACTGGCTGGCTGGGCGAGACCTTTCAACTTTATAAGTTGCGCACCATGCAGCAAAGCGATCCGACAGCCGAGGCCAACTGGACGCTGCCGGGCGATCAGCGCATCACCCTCGTTGGCTGGTTCCTGCGCCGTGTGCGGATTGATGAACTTCCTCAGTTGTTGAATGTGCTGCGTGGAGACATGAGCCTGATCGGTCCCCGTCCCGAGCGGCCCGAACTCGAGACCGAGCTGGAAGCCGGGATCCCCCATTACCGCAAGCGTCACTGGATGCTGCCTGGCCTGAGCGGCTGGGCCCAGGTGAGTGCACCGTATGCGGGCAATCTTGAGGAGGCGGAGCTCAAACTCAGCTACGACCTTTACTACCTGCGTCACTGGAGCACCGCCTTCGATCTGCTGATTCTGCTCAAGACGATCAAGACCGTGCTTAAGGCGCGAGGACGCTGAATGCTGAGGTCAATGATTGGGCAATGGCATCATCGCCTCAAGGTGGTGGCCCGATGACACCGGCCCGGAGCCCTGGCCTTGGCGCTGAGGATCAGCAGGAGCTGGTGCAGGGGCGACAGTTGCTGTTGATCCTGGTGGCCTTCCATCCCCCGGATTTGCACGTTCAGGCTCTGCGCACTTGCCTGGCGGCTCTTCCCCCAGAGATTGGTTACGCCGTGGTCGCCAATCAGTATCGGGCCGGAGAACCGGTGGATCGGCTGAGGGCCGGGGCGGATCGATTCCTCACCTTCTCCGAAAATCTTGGCTACGGACGGGCGATCAACAGAATGGTGGCTTCGCTGCCGGATCCGCCGCCGTGGCTCGGCGCCTTGAATACGGATCTGAGCTGGAACCCGGGCACATTTGAAACCCTGCTGGCCTGGCTCAGCCACCATCCGGAGGTGGTGCTGGCCGTGCCGGAGATCCAGAATCCCGACGGCAGGCCTCAACCGCTTTGCAAGCGCGATCCCAGCCTGCTGGCCCTGATCAGCCGGCGCTTCCTGCCTGAGGCGATCAAGCCGCGCTGGTTGCGGCGTTATGACGCCCGCTTTCAGATGGTCGACCAGGATCTCAGCCAACCGCTGGATGTGCCCTATCTCAGTGGCTGCTGCATGCTGATACGCGGTACCGCCTTTGCCGCGGTGGGGGGCTTTGATCGGCGTTTCTTCCTCTATCTCGAAGATGCCGACCTCAGCCGCAGCCTGCGGGTTTTCGGTCGCTGTCTTCACCTGCCCGTGGCCGCGGTTCGCCATCACTGGGGTCGGGGCAATCACTCTTCGCCGTGGCTCACCCTGGTGAACATTCAGAGCGTCTGGCTCTATTTCAGTAAGTGGGGCTGGCGTTGGTGGTGAGGGCTTTGCGATAGAGCTCGGAGTAAGCCATGCCCATGCCTACAGGATCGAACTTCCGGGCGGCGATGCGGGCCAAGGCTGTGTGCCGCTCCAGCAGGGCCGGATCATCCAGATAGCGGCTCAGACAATCGGCAAAGGCCTGGGGATTGACCTTGCCGTCCTCCAGTGGAACCACCTGTCCCGCCAGTCCTTCGGGCGTGGTGAGCATGGCCCTGATTTCACCCAGATCGGAGGCCAGATAGGGCCGACCTGCCCCCAGGCATTCGAGCAGGGTGAGGGGCTGACTTTCGCCGGGGTAAAAGCTGGGGAGAATGCCAAGATCGGCACTGGCAAAGTAGCGGGCTGATTCAGCCTGGAAGCCCAGAAAGTGAATGAAATCGTTGGTGCAGCTGGGCTGCAGGCGATGCAATTCCTGGCCGTCTCCCACGATCAGCAGCTGAACATCACGATTTTTGTGTAGGCGTACTCGCCGCACCGCCTCCATGGCTTCCTGCCATCCTTTTTCGCGAATGCCCCGGCTGACCAGGCAGATCACAAAAGCATCGTCGCTGATGTTCAGGCTGGCCCGCTCGATTGCCGGCGCCTGCTGCGGATCGATCGCGTTGGCGATCTTGGCGGTGATCTCCTGTCTGAGCCCAAGATGCAGCAGGGCCTCAAGGTTGCGGTCCGCCACGTAGGTGGCGCCGCGCACCCAGGGTCTGAGCAGGGCCCCGATCCGCACGATCTCATCAGCCTCGATCTCGTCATACATGCCATGTGAGGTGATCACATGACAAACGTCAAAGCTGCCGTGCAGCAGTTCACAGATTGTGGTGTCGACCCAGGCGTGGTGGGAGTGCACCAGTTCAATGCCGAAGTCCTGGATGATCGTGCCGAGGGCATCGAGGGCATTGAGCTCGATCATGGGAATGTCTTGACGCAACATCCGCCGCACCCCGGGTTGATTGGGATGTTGATGGCAGTTCAGAACGGTGACGCCAAAGCCCAGCTCCTTGAGGATGTTGGCCAGGCGAATCGGCAGGATTTCACCGCCGCCTGCGATCAGGGAGTAGGTGACAATCAGCAGATTGGGATTGCGTTCGCCGCTGCTGATCTCGCCGGGATGCAGTCGCTCCAGCCGTTCGAGCAGATCGCTCGGGATTGGATCATCGCGATGATCCAGCCAGCGCCGCCGCAGTTCGGTCTGCATGGCGTGGCAGGTTTCGGTGTCGAGGCTGTAGAGCTTCAGTAGTTGCTCGGCGACAATCAGATGCTCTTCCAGGTAAATGCGCTGCTGGTGTAGGGAAACGGAGCTGTTCTGTGGGTGCTGGCGATAGTAGCTTGTCGTCTCTGGCGTATAGGCAACCAGGCCGCCACGGGTCAGGTGAAGATAAAATAGCCAGTCTCCGCAGATTTTCATCCCCAGCCAATGCTCGTCTCGCAGTAAGGGCAGGGCCTTGCAGTTGCGGAACAGGGTGGCGCTCACATTGGGAATCAGATTGCGGCGATTCCAGATCTTGCGGGTCAGCTGATGGGCTGAGCTCACCAGGGAGGCATCCCAGAGGCTCTTGCTGAGTTCGGGCAGAT
>CAIZOZ010000083.1 GCA_903934745.1 uncultured cyanobacterium | reverse complement strand
TTCCACCAGCACGGCATTGGTGCTGGGCTGGGGCACCGAGTGATGGCCGCGGCGCTTGCCGACGAAGTGGCGCTCGCACCCGGATGGCACCAACTCCAGCACCGCCTGCGGCACCAGGGAGTCGTAGACGAGGGCGTCGCAATGGCGCAACAGCCGATGGGCCTTGAGGGTGAGCAGCTCGGGATCGCCGGGCCCCGCCCCCACCAGGTAGACGGTGCCTGGGCGCTGTGGAACCGGCGGCAATGCGGTCGCGATGGCGGGGTCAGGTTCAGGGGAGGCGGGAGGCGGGTTGTTGTTGGTCATGGCAGCGCACAAAGTTCTTCGAGCAGCACCGTGCGCAGGCGCTGGCGGGCCAGTAGCGGCGCGGCATCGCCTGCGCCAAGGGCTGCAGCCAGTTCCTCTTGGAGGCGACTGGCCGCCAGGGCCAGGGGAAGCAGGCCACTGGGTCGGCCAGGCTCCAGGGCTCTGAGCTCGTCGCCTGAAAGGGGCGCCGCCACGCAGACGGCCTGGGTGACCCGCTCGAGATGGGCCAGATAACGGGCCCCGAGCTTTCCCTCGACGGGATGGTGCAACAGCCTGGGGCGACTCCCGGCACGAACCAGCCCCGCCAGCTCCTGCGTCAGCGCCTGTTGCCACCGGGGCCAGGCGCCGAGAAAGGGCCAGGCCCGCACCGGTTGCTGGCGGCGCCACTGGGCCAGCAGCAGCGGCAGATCCTGCCGAACATGGGTGCCGGGCAGCAGGAACAGGGGCGCGAGCTGCAGGCCGGGCAGCGCTGGTAAGGCTGCGGCCGAGCCGGGATCCGTGATCGAGCGCAACAGCACGGGAGCACCCCGGCGGCGCTCCACCTCCATGGCCAGGGTCTGGAGTTCGTGGGGGATGGCTCCCCCACGACGCCCATGGATCAGCAACAGCAGGGGGCTGACGGGAATCGCCCGCAGCCGTCGAGTCAGGCGTTCGGCCACCGCTGGGTCCAGGTCGCGACGGCCCAGTGCCACCAGCTGGGGTCGGGCCAGAGGCAGGCGGGCCAGGGCGTCCACCGCGGCAGCCGCCAGATGGGGATCGAGATCGGTGACCAACCGGGCGAGGGTGCGACGCAGCTCCGGCAGCGGCCAGGCGCTCAGCCCCACCATCAGACCTTCCAGGGCAGCCTGGCGCACCTGGCGTGGACCTGCTTCCAGGGCCAGGCCCTGAAACAGCGGGAAATCCAGCAGCTGGCGCTGGTGCCCCAACAGCGGCAGGAGGATGGCCTGGGTCGCCGGTTCACAGGATCCGACCGCTTGCCCCGCCAGGGCTGTGCGCAGCAGCTCGGCCACCGCAGGATTCCGCAAGCGCCCCAGCCGCTGGGGCAGGGAGGGATAGCGCTCTGGCGCCGCCAGCCACCAGCGCAGCAGTCGCAGGGTTTCGGCGGGCCGAAGCTGGTCTGCTAACACTTCCAGCAGATCGGCTTCCGGCACCACGTGGCCGGCTTCGATCGCCTCCAGCCAGGGCGTGGGATTGAGCCCCTGTTGCCGCCGCAGCTGCTGCAGCCATGGCCAGCGTTCGGCGCTATCGCCTGGCGGCAGTGCGGCGGGATCAAGGCCCACGGTTGGCAACAGGCAAGGGGACAGGGTCATGGCCAGTGAAAAACAAGCGCTAAGCGGCGGGATTGGTGCCTGTAGATGGTCAGCGGATCGGTGCGATCCCTCTCTCTGAACAACCCAGATCAGGACCGCTGCCGCTAAGCCCTGGCTTCCCTTCTCCGTGCTCCGAAGTGTTCCACCAGCAGTGCTTCCAATCGGTCTGGCAGGGCGCTGAGGGGTACTCCTTTGTCGTGCAGTTCGGCCAGGCGCGGATCGGCCTGCATTGAGCCGCCGAGGTAGATCTTCACGGCTTCCACCATCTGGCCATCCAGACGAGCCTTGGCCCCGATCAGCCCGATCTGGCCCAGGTAGGGCTGGCCACAGGCATTGGGGCAACCGGTCCAGTGGGTGCGGAGCGGATGGGGGAACTCAAGCCTTTGCTCCAGCTCCTCCAGCACGGCCTGGGCCGTGCTCTTGGTGGGAATCAGGGCAAAACTGCAGTAGCGATTGCCGGTGCAACTCACCGCCTCGGCCAGCAGCGGGCCCGGTGTGGTGGGGAAGCGCCGCAGCAGTGGCTCCTCCAGCAGCCTTGGCAGCTGCTCCGTCGGCACATCAGCGATCACCACGTTCTGGCTCTCACTCAGCCGTAACTCGCCACGGCCGTAGCGGCGTGCCAGCTGGGCCAGCTCCGCCATGGCGTCAGCATCGAGGCGGCCCATCGGCACGTTCAGACCCACCCAGCAGCGCCCGGTTTGTTTCTGGGCATGGATGCCGCAGACATCCCGCGGGGCTCGGGTCACCAGATGGGAGCCATCGTGCTCTGCCACCGCTTCCGTCGCACCTAGCTTCGCGTAAGCCTGGAGCACCTCGGAGCGGTAGGTCTCCAGGCCCCGGGCTTCAATCAGGTACATGAGCCGGCAACGGCTCCGGCTGGAACGGTCGCCGTTCTGTTCGTAATGACGCAGCACCGCCAGGGTGAAGGCGGGCAGCTGATCGGCGCGCAGCCAGAGACCCAGAGGGATGGCCAGGGCATTGCGCTGGGCGGAGAAAAAACCACCCACCATCACCGTGAAACCGAGCTCGCCCTGGTGATTAGCCGGCAGGAAGGCCAGATCGTTATGCAGCAGGAAGCTGTCGGGCGCTCCACCCACCGCCACGTTGAACTTGCGCGGCAGGTTGGACGGGCCGTCGGGTCCGATCAGCACGGCCTGGATCGCCTCCACCAGCGGGCGGGTGTCGATCCATTCCTCAGGATCGATGCCGGCCAATGGGTTGCCGGTGATGTTGCGCGGGTTGTCGTGGCCCGACTGACGGCTCGTCAGCCCCACCGCCTCCAGCTGCGCCAACAAGGGGGCCATATCCTCCAGCAGCAGCCCGCGTAGCTGGAGGTTCTGACGTGTGGTGATGTCGGCGCTGCCGTGCTCGCCGCAACGATCCACCGCCTCGGCCAGGACAGCCAGCTGGTTGGCGCTGATCACCCCATTCGGCAATCGCAGACGCACCATGAAGCGACCTGGGGTCACAGGCCTGAAAAAGATCCCCAGCCATTTCAGATGGATGGTGAGCGTGGCCTCATCGAGCGACTCCCAACCTTGGGCCGCCAGCTCATCAAGGCGGCTCGCCAGATCAAGGCCGCAGTAGGCAGCCTTGATCTGCTCGATTTTGCTCAGGGCAGGCGCAGGCTGCAGGGCGGTGGTGGCTGGTCGTGGGCCAGCGTTTTGAGCGACAAGATCGGCGGGATCGGGCATGTTCTGAGCTGCTGTTGGGGGTCAGGACTGCAAACCAATGGGAATGACCGGGGGGGTCACAGCCTTTGGAAACCGCCAACGCTCTGAGGAAGAATAGGAACATTCAGACCCCCGGCAGCCCTGTTGCAACCGCTACGGAATTCAGCCGCGGTCCCGACCACCGACACCGATCACGACCGCCGCAGCGACCGGTTGCAAGCGATGGGACCCTCCAGGGCCCTGTTCAGGGAGCTGATCGGCAAGGTTGGCAGTGGCGAGCACACCAGCACGGGGCTGAGCCGGAGCGAAGCTCGCCAGGCGATCGAATTGATGTTGCAGGGCCTGGTTGATGACGCCCAGATGGGGGCCTTTCTGATCGCCCATCGCATCCGTCGTCCATCGCCGCAAGAACTGACCGGCATGCTCGACGGTTACCGAGCCCAGGGCCCGATCCTCACGACATCGGGCCGCCGTGCCCTCTGTTTCGGGGTGCCCTATGACGGTCGCAGCCGCACGGCGCCGCTCCTCCCCCTGCTCGCCCTGGCCCTGGCGGCCGAGGGATTGCCGGTGGTGCTGCATGGCGGCGGACCGATGCCGGTGAAGTACGGCATCACCCTGGCGGAGCTGTTTGAAGCCCTGGGACTCGAATGGCGTGGCCTGCCGCTGGAGACGATCCAGCAGCGCCTTGATCACCATGGCCTCGCCCTCACGCACCAGCCCGATCACTTCCCCGCTGCCGAACGGCTGGTGGCGATCCGGGACGCGATCGGCAAACGCCCGCCCGTGGCCAGTCTGGAATTGCTGTGGACGCCCCACCAGGGTGAGCGGCTGCTGGTGAGCGGTTTCGTGCACCCGCCGACGGAAACTCGGGCCTGGGAAGCGCTGGCCGCTGCGGACGAAACCGACGTGCTCACGGTCAAGGGGCTCGAGGGTTCCACTGATCTGCCCACGACCCGCGCCGGGATCACCGCCCGCGTGCGCCAGGGTGAAATGGAGCGCATTTTGCTCCACCCCCGTGACCATGGCATCACGGCAGCGGAAGTGGTCTGGACGGGCCTCGACGACTGGCGCCGTGATGGTCTGGCGGCCTTGCGGGGGGAGGGTCCGCTGGCGGAGGCCCTGCTCTGGAATCTCGGCGCCTACCTCTGGCTCAGCGATCGTTACCCCAGCCTGGAGCGAGCCCTTGAGCAAGCTCGTGCCCTCCTGCTGGCCCGGAGTGGTGAACGGCTGCGGCAGAAGCTGACGGCATGATCCCTTCCCCGAGGGCGGACACAGGCAGGTCGGCAGCGCTGAAGGCGACGTCTCCGCCCAGCCGCAGTGCCGGCGACGTCCGCCACCGGTTGACGTGCTCAAAGCGGCAGTTTGGCCTGCTGGAGCCAATCTGATCAGGCGCTGGAGGCCGAGGCTGGGCAGGTCGCGAAATCCATTTTTGGTAGTCAATGCGACGCCTGGCTTAATCGGGGCATGGTCTTATAGAGGGGTCGGTAAGCATTTGCGCCGGCACAATATTTGTTCTGATCAGCGCACTTCTTTGAGAAGCCTGATCTGGATGCACTGGCCGCCCGCTCTCTGAGCCAGTCCTTTCACCGCTGATCGAAGCCAGCCTTCGCTTCCAAACCCTGGGACTGTCTGGTCTCCAGGACATGGCACAGCACCAATTTCTCCACCCCCTTGGCTTGTCTCCATGGCGACTTTTTCACGTCGTAGGTTCCTGCTCACTGCCGTCGGCACCGCTGCTGGAACGGCCTTACTTGCCGCTTGCGGTGGCAGGAAAGAAGACTCCACCACCACGGCACCCGCCGGCGGAAGTGGCAATAGCGGCAACGTGAAGGGCGCCACCCTGGGCTTCATCGCCCTAACCGATGCCGCGCCCGTGATCATTGCCAAGGAAAAGGGATTTTTTGCCAAACATGGCATGCCTGATGTGAAGGTGGTGAAGCAGACTTCATGGGCTGTTACTCGCGATAATCTCGAGCTCGGTAGTGAGCGTGGTGGCATTGATGGGGCTCACATTCTTTCGCCGATGCCCTATTTGCTCGCCACCGGTAAGATCACTAAGAGCAAGGAGCCGCTGCCGATGTATATTCTGGCGCGACTCAACCTCCAGGGTCAGGGCATCTCAGCATCCAAGGCTCTGCTGGGAGACAAGCTGAGCGTGGACAACAAAGCAGGTCTGGCCAAGGCGGCCAGTGGGCTTGGCCGCAAGTTGAAAGCAGCCGTGACATTTCCAGGTGGAACCCACGATCTCTGGATGCGCTATTGGCTGGCAGCCAATGGCATCGATCCCAATAAAGATGCCGACTTGGTGGTGGTTCCGCCACCCCAGATGGTGGCGAATATGCAGACAGGTACGATGGATGTGTTCTGCGTCGGTGAGCCCTGGAACCAGAGATTGGTCAATAAGCAGCTCGGCTATACAGCGACCCAGACGGGCGAGATCTGGAATAAGCACCCAGAAAAATCATTCTCGATGCGGGCCGATTGGGTGGACAAGAACCCCCAGGCCACCCAGGCTCTGTTGATGGCTGTGCAGGAAGCACAGATGTGGTGTGATGATCCGAACAATCTTGATGAGATGTGCGAGATCATCGCCAAGGACAAGTACATCAAGGCCAAGGTGGAAGACATCAAGCCCCGCCTCGCCGGCAATGTCAATTATGGGGACGGTCGCATGGTTAAGGACAGCCCGATGCGGATGCTGTTCTGGGCTGCCAATGCCTCCTTCCCCTACAAGAGTCACGATAAGTGGTTTGTCACCGAAGACATGCGCTGGGGCTACTTGCCCGCCGACAGTGATATTGATGCCCTGGTGAATAAAGTCAATCGAGCCGATCTCTGGAAATTGGCGGCAACAGCGATCGGGCAGGAAAAAGCCATTCCGGCGAGTGATTCCCGTGGCAAGGAAACCTTCTTTGATGGTGTTGTATTTGACCCAGAGAATCCGAAAGCCTATCTTGATAGCCTCGCAATAAAGGCCATGGCGTGATTTTACCCGGTCAATTTCTTGGGACCAGCCAAGAACGGGGTAGGTGAATCCCTGCCTCAATACCTTCTGAACGGACAGTTTTCTCATGAGCACTTCAGCCTCGGCAACCGCCATGGAGCGTCGCGTCAAGCGCCGAAGCCGCCTCTCGGGCCTGAAGGGTGCCATGCCCTATGCGGTCTGC
>CAIZOZ010000082.1 GCA_903934745.1 uncultured cyanobacterium | reverse complement strand
GGCCCGCAAAACATCGATATCGTGCGTGATGACCAAATAAGCCATGCCATGCTTCGTTTGTAAATCCTGAAGTAATTTCAAAATTTGTTTTTGTACCTGACGGCACCACGATCCAGCGCGGCGATCCCGTCGTCACCTTCGTGAACCGCCGGCTGGAGCCCTATCGCGGCTGCCACACCTTCCTGCGCGCCCTGCCGGAGCTGCAGCGCCTGGCCCCGGAGGCCCGGGTGGTGATCGTCGGCGAGCAGAAAGGTGTCAGCTATGGCGCCGAATGCCCCAGTGGCAGCTGGAAGGAGGTCTTCCTCAAGGAAATCGAGGGCCGCTACGACCCCAGCCGCGTGCACTTCACCGACAAACTGGCCTATGGCCCCTTCCTGCAGCTACTGCAAATCAGCGCCGTGCATGTCTATCTCACCTACCCCTTTGTGCTCAGCTGGAGCCTGCTGGAAGCGATGAGCAGCGGCTGCGCGGTGGTGGGCTCCGACACCGCGCCGGTGCGAGAGGTGATCCGCGATGGCCAAAACGGCCTGCTGGTGGATTTCTTCTCACCCGGCGATCTGGCGATGGCCGTGGCCGAGCTACTGGCCGATCGCTCCAAGGCCGCGGCCCTCGGGGCAGCCGCCCGCAACCATGTGCTGAAGCACTACCGGCTGGAATCCTGCCTCAACCACCACCTGGCCCTGATGGCCCTGGTGGCCAGCGGCACCCTGAAAAGCTGAACCCAGAGCCTGGCAGCTGCGCCGCTCACCCCCGACAACGATCGAATCCCTGGCCGGCGGCGTGCCCTGCCATCAGGGCCAGTGCATCCCGTAATCGACGGCCATGGCCCGATAGGTGGGCTCCAATTGCTGGCGCAACTGCTGGCTCAGGCCTTCCGGCACCGCGGCGGCCTCGCCTTCGCCCGCATTGGCCCAGGGCAGCGCGCCGCGCAGGGGCAGCGGCGTCAGTCCCAGAAAAGCCTGCAACCGCTCCCACACCGTGGCCGGATCCGTGAACAGATCCTCACTGCGCAGGAGCAGCAACTGCTCCGGGCCGAAGCGGGCCTGCCAGAGCGGCAGCTGCCGCTCATAGCGACTGCGGCTGACATAGCTGTGCTCCTGATGGGAGCCATGGCGGCCAGCAGCGGCGGCCAGGGCCGCCTCGGCTCCCAGCAACCGCGCCGGCTCCGCCGCAATCGCCGCCTCCGCCGCCAACGGCTCGAGGCCGAGGCGGCGGGAATGGAACAGCTGGGAAAGACTGCGCTGCACCGGATCCCGCAACAGCACAATCAGGCGGGCCGCCGGCAGCAGGGCCTGGATCCGCCCCGGCGCCTGGGGATGGAACAGGTAATAGGGCGTGATGTCTCCGCAGCGCTGGCCTGGCGCCGCCTGCCCATAGTGACTGGCATACCAAGCGGGCCCCTGGGCGTAGTGAAGGCTGAAATAGTGAACCTCCTTCTGCTCGGGAAGAAACACCTGCGGGTGATCCGCCAGCAGCCGGTGCAGCGTGGTCGTACCCCCTTTCTGAACCCCCAGCCCCAGGAAATCCGGCAAATGCCTGCCGGCGGGCGCAGCAGAAAAGGACAAGGCTCGATCCATGGCGCGACCCGCTGATCATGCCCGCAGGGTCCACCTACGATCGAGCGCAGCTGGTGGGGGTGCCATCGCCGTGAATCCTCCCCGCCTCCGGGGCGTCTCCCACCAGCTCCAGGCTCGCCTGCTGCGCCCGCACCTGGAGGTGATCGACGAACTGAAGCAGGCCGTTCAGCACAACCTCCATGTACCGATTCGCCGCAAGGCGACCCTCCAGCTCCTTACCAACCTCCGGCGCCATCTGCTGGCTATCCAGCTGGGGCGGAAGCTGGGCCGATCGGCCCCGCCGATCTCGCTGCTGGCCCCTCTACGGCCGATCCTCAGCCTGGTGCCACTCGATCAGCGGATTCTGGCCACGGCGCGGCGTCTGCTGGCCGAGCTCAATGGCGCTCCCCTCGCCGCCCTGCAGGCCAGCCTTGCCGGTGGCGGTCCGGTGATGGCGATCGTCAGCTGTCAGCCGCAGCTGGCCCACAGCCAGGCCAGCCTCTGCGGCTTTTCGGAGTGGGCG
>CAIZOZ010000081.1 GCA_903934745.1 uncultured cyanobacterium | reverse complement strand
GCAGACCGCCGCCGTGCCCCACAACCTGGCCCTGGGCCGCGGTTCATCGAGCACGGCACCAATGAAGCGCTTGCGCGAGGGTCCCACCAGCAACGGGAAGCCCTCGGCGCCCAGCTGGCCCAGCTGGCGTAGCAGCTCCAGATTCTGCGCGGTGGTCTTGGCGAAGCCCAGGCCCGGATCCCAGATGATCTGCTCAGCCCGCACCCCCGCCGCCAGCGCCAGCGCCGTGGCCGCCAACAGCTCGGCGCGTACCTCGGCCACCACATCGCCATACACCGCCAGCTCATCCATGGTCTGGCTGGTGCCGCGGCTATGCATCAGCACGTAGGGGCAGCCGGCGCGGGCGATCAGCGGCAACATCTGCGGATCACGTCGACTGCCTCCGGAGCTGTCGGCGCTGCGATTGGCGCCGCGCACATCGTTGATCCAGTCGGCCCCCGCCGCCAAGGCGGCGGCTGCCACGGCGGCATCAAACGTGTCAACCGAAATTAACAGGGCGGGATGGCTGGCACGCAGCGGCTGCAGGGCGGCCAGCACCGGCTGCAGCCGCTGCCACTCCACCGCCGCACCGACCAGCTCAGCTCCGGGCCGAGTGCTCTGGCCGCCGAGATCGAGCAGATCGGCCCCCTGGGCCAGCATCCGTGTCGCCGCCTTCAGAGCCGCCGACACGCTGGTCAGCCGGCCGCCATCGCTGAAGGAATCGGGAGTGAGATTGAGCACCCCCATCACCAGGGTGCGGGCACCGCAGTCAATCGGGCGCGAAACCGGCGTGGCAGCGAGGGTCAAGCCAGCTGCCTCAGGTCCGGACGGGCGCCTGGTAGTTGGCAATCCGCGCGAAGCTGATCGCATCGAGCGAAGCCCCACCCACCAGCACGCCGTCGATATCCGACTGGGCCATCAGGTCGTCGATCGTGGCCGGATTCACCGAGCCGCCGTATTGCACCGTGACGTCGGCATTGCCGACCCAGCCGCGGATCAGGCCGCAGATGCGGTTGGCCTCCTCGGCGGCGCAGGTTTTGCCGGTGCCGATCGCCCAGATCGGTTCGTAGGCGACGATCACCCGCAGCGGATCGAGCCCCTCCAGTCCCTGGTCCACCTGGCGGTGGATGACCCGCTCGGTCTCAGCCGCCTCCCGCTGGTCCAGGCTCTCGCCCACGCAGAGGATCGGCATCAGCCCGGTGCGCTGGGCGGTGCGGGCGCGCAGGTTGATCTGCTCGTCCGTTTCGCTGTAGTACTTGCGCGGCTCGCTGTGGCCAACGATGGCATGGGTCACCCCATGCTCAATCAGCATCGGCGCCGAAATCATGCCGGTGTAGGCCCCCTGCTCCTCCCAGTGCACGTTCTGGCCGGCGATGAACACACCGGCCCCCTCCAGATGGCGACAGAGGGTGGGGATCGAGGTGAAGGGTGGTGCGATCACCACCTCCCGATCGGAGGGCAGATCCGCGATCAGGGGCCGGAAGATCGCGGCGAACTCCCGCGTCTCAGCGCAGGTCATGTGCATCTTCCAGTTTCCGGCGATGATGGACTTCCGCACCAAAGGGCCCTCTCAACGACGTCAAGGCCAAGTTAAGGCTTGGTGGCGCCGCCCCCCCGGGGCATCACAATCAGCTCTTGGCCATCGATCGCCACCGCATCACCGCTGCCCAACTGGCGGCCACGGCGGGTCTCGATCACCCCATTCACCAGCACATCGCCCCGCTGGATGCGTTGCTTGGCCTCGCCACCGCTGGCCACCAGAGCCTGCCATTTCAGGAACTGATCGAGCTTCACAGCAGCGTCTCCTGCCCCCAGGCAAGGGGCTTAAGGTTCCCCGATGCTTGCACCCTCGCCGGCCGGCTTCCGCAGGCTGCTGCCCCTGCTGAGGCCCCATCGGCGGCGCCTGGTCGCCGGATGGCTCTGCACGACGGTGTTCGTCGCCAGCTTTCCGGTGTTGGCCTGGTTGGCCGGCCAGCTGATTCCGGCCATCGGTGCCGGCGACATCCCGCGGGTGCTGCGAGCCGTCACGACAGCTCTGGCCGTGTTTCTGCTGCAGAAACTGGCCCAGTTCGGCCAGGACACCCTGCTGGCCGGGCCGGCACTGCAGGTGAGTCAGGAACTGCGCCGGCAGCTGTTCGCCCGGCTACAGCGGCTGGATTTCGGCGCGCTCGAGAAACTCTCCGCCGGTGATCTCACCTACCGACTCACCGAGGACGCCGACCGGGTCGGGGAGGTGATCTATAAATCGATCCAGGACACCACACCCAGCGCCCTGCAGCTGGTGGTGGTGCTGGGCTACATGCTCTGGCTCGACTGGCCGCTGGCCCTGGCCACCTTGCTGCTGGCCCCGATCGTGGCGCTGCTGGTGAGTGCCTTCGGCGCCCGGGTGATGCAGGCGGCCGAACGCAGCCAGAAACAGGTGAGCGATCTGGCGGCGTTGCTGGCGGAGGCGATCGGCGGCCTGCCCCTGGTGCGGGCCTATGCGGCCGAACCCTGGCTGCAGCGGCGTTTCGATCACGAGATCGACCTGCATCGCCGTGCCCGCTATCGCACGATGACCCTGCTGGCCCAGCAACATCCGGTGGTGGGCTTCATCGAAGCCTTCGGCATCCTGGCGGTGCTGGTGATCGGCGCCGTCCGCATCCAGGCCGGTGGCCTCGATGCCCAGGGCTTCGCCACCTTCATGACGGCCCTGTTGATGTTGATCGATCCGATCTCCCATCTCACCACCAACTTCAACGAATTCCAGCAGGGACAGGCCTCCCTGCGTCGCCTGCGGGCGATCGAATCGGAGCCGACCGAACCGCCGGATCGGCCCACAGCCAAGCCCCTGGGGCAGGTGCAAGGGCAGCTGGTGCTGGAGGGCGTCACCTTCGGCTATGGGGCAGACCAGCCGGTGCTGCACGAGCTCAATCTGCAGATTGAGCCGGGACAGATGGTGGCGCTGGTGGGTCCTTCGGGTGCCGGCAAGAGCACTCTGTTTTCGTTGCTGCTGCGCTTCAACACCGCCCAGCAGGGCCGGGTGCTGCTCGATGGCCAGGATCTGGCCGAACTGCGGGCGCGGGAGCTGCGGCAAGCGGTCGCGCTGGTGCCCCAGCAGAGCAGTGTCTTTTCCGGCAGCGTCGCCGAGGTGATCGCCTTCGGGCGACCAGCCAGCCGCGATCAGGTCATGGCGGCGGCTCGTCTGGCCAATGCCTCCGCCTTCATCGAAGCCTTGCCCCAGGGCTATGACAGCCGCATCGAGGAGCGTGGCAGCAACTTTTCCGGCGGTCAGCTGCAGCGCCTGGCGATCGCCCGGGCCGTGCTCGGCAATCCGGCGATTCTGTTGCTGGACGAAGCCACCAGCGCCCTCGATGCTGAGGCCGAGGCTGCGGTGCAGCAGGGCCTGGACCAGGCGATGGCCGGTCGCACCGTGCTGGTGATCGCCCACCGTCTGTCCACCGTGCAGGAGGCCGATCGGATCCTGGTCTTGGAAGCCGGCCGGATCGTCGAGCAAGGCAGCCATGGTGAGCTGATGGCCAGCGGCGGCCGCTACCGCGACCTCTGTGAGCGCCAGTTCATCCAGATGGAGCCGAACAGCTGATCGGACGCCGTGAGCGCCTCGAGAGCTGGTCCAGACGCCCTTGATTCCCCGAGCTCCTACAGGCAGGGAAGACCGACACCTCTGAGGCTGGCCTCTACTATTTCCGATCACGCTTGATCCTGCCTTGAACACCCCGTCCCAGCAGCCCCCCGTTCTCACCTTTGAAGGCAAGCGCTACAACCTCAACGGCTTGCCCGATGAGATCCAGGAATTGGTGCGGGGCATGCAGGTGGCCGATGCCCAGCTGCGCTTCCACGAAGACACGATCAAAGTGCTGGCCATCGGCCGTCAATCGATGGCGATGCAATTGAACGAACGCCTCAAGGGCGTGCCGGCGATCGAAGACTGATCAAGGTTCAATCCACCAGGACTGGCCCAGAAAGAGCTGGACCAGTCGGGGTGGATGAATCAATCCCCGAATCGATCAATCCCTGAGTTGCTCAAACTCTGGACAGATCAGGCCCGATGCCGATCAGTCCAGAGTTCAGGGGTGCTCAAGGCTCAGTCGACCACCTGATTGGCCGATTTGAGCACGGACTCGGGAATGGTGAGGCCAATTTCCTTGGCTGTCGTCTTATTCAGCCGTACATCAATCTTGGTGAGGGGCAGGAACGCCATCTTGGCTGGGGATTCTCCTTTCAGCACCTTCACCGCCAGCTCACCGGCGGCATAGCCGTCGTCGTAGTACGACCAGCCGAGGGTTGCCAAGGTGCCAGGCAGTTTGATGTCATCGGCATCCACAGAAATCACGGGGATTTTGTTCTCCAGGCCCACCTTGGCAATCGAGGCAAAACCCTGAATGGTGGCGTAATCGCCGATCTTCACGAACGCCTGAACTTTTTTCTGGGCCAGGGCTTCAGCTGCCTGCAGCACTTCGCCGGAGTTGGCCACCGCCTGCTCCTCCACCTCGATGCCCCGCTTGGCCGCCTCTTCCTTCAGCAACTTGGCCTCGAACTCGGAGTTGGGTTCGCCGGGGTTATAGATCAGACCGACGGTCTTGAGCCCTGGCACCAGCTCACGGGCCAGATCCAACTCTTTACCCACCGGGCTGGTGCCGATCGTGCCGATCACGTTGGAGCGATGCTGGCCGACTCCACCGGGAGGTGTGCCCGCCCCGGCTCCCCAGGGATTGGAGGTGTAGGCGAAAACCACCGGCGTTGTGGTGGGAATCTCCTTCATCGCTGCCTGCAGCGGCGGTGTGCCGATCGCGAAGATGAGGGCCGCCTGTTCGCCGGCGAATTGTTTCATCACCAAGGTGCCGTTGGGTAGCTCTCCCGCTGCGTCCTTCTGGATGAAATTGACGGTTTTGCCTTCTTCGTAACCGGCCTTGGCCAAGGCCTCGATGAAGCCACGACGCACCTCGTTCGGGGGCGGTGCATCCACCATCTGCAGCATGGCGATCGTGGGGCCTTTGACCGTTGCGCTTCCAGATCCCCCCTTGCGACCGCAGGCGGCCAGCACGACGCTGCTGCCGATTCCGGCTCCCATCAGAACCAGGAACTGCCGTCGGTCGAGAGTCATTGCATTCAGACGAGGTCGGGCATGACTCTGGCGTTTCCGTAGTAAGAGCGCAAGGTTTCAGCGTCCAACTGTTGCCGTTCGGAAGCCTGCCAGTCGCCGATCAAGCGTCCCTCATGCAGCATCACCAGCCGATCACCGAAGTTCAGGGCCTGGTCAAGACTGTGGGTGACCATCAGGGCTGTGGTGCCAAGCTGTCGCACCAGGCGGTCGGTGAGGGCCATGACGGTGGCCTCGGCCTTGGGGTCGAGGGCCGCCGTGTGCTCATCCAGCAACAGCAGCTGGGGCTGACCCAGAGTGGCCATCACCAGGCTGATCGTCTGACGCTGGCCACCAGAGAGCTGGCCCACCAGGGTGTCGATGCGATCAGCCAGCGGCAGCCCCAGCTGCACCAGCAGGTCGCGGTAGCGCTGCCGATCGGCACGGTTGGGATGCAGGCCCCGCAGCCCGTGCCAGCCGATCGTGGAGCGGCGGCGGCCCTCGGCCAGGCGCAGGTTCTCGGCGATGGTGAGCCCCGGACAGGTGCCTTCCAGTGGGTTCTGCATCACCCGGCCGATGCGGCGGGCACGACGATGGTCGGGCTGCTTCTCCAGCGGCTGATCATGGAGACGGATGCTGCCGGCATCACTGCGCAGCGTGCCGGCGATCAGGTTGAGAAAAGTGGACTTGCCAGAGCCGTTGCTGCCGATCACTACCGTGAACTCACCGCGGGGACTGCGGAAATCAAAACCCCGGAAAAGCTCCCGGCGGCCGCCGCCGGGTACGGAGTGACCCCAGTAGAGCTGCTGGACGACGAGGCTCATCGGGCTTCCTCCACGCTGGCCTCGCCGCCGGCTGGCTCTGCTCCATCGACGCCAGCAGCAGCACGGGCATTCAGACCCGGCAACTTGAAATGGCCCAGCGACATGGCGATCAGCAGCAGCACCGCCGTGGCGAGCTTGAGGTCCACCGGCTCCAGACCCAGCTGCAGAGCGAGCGCAATCAGCAGACGGAAGACAATGGCGCCAACCACCACCGCCAACAGGGCCTTCGGCACCGAGCGAGGCCGCAGCAGCGATTCACCGATGATCACCATGCCGAGGCCGAGAATCAGGGAGCCGATGCCCATCGTGAGATCAGCGAAACCCTGGTAAATGGCCACCATCGCTCCGGCCAGAGCGACGAAGGCATTACCCGTGGCGATGCCGAGAGTCAGGCCCAGTCCCTGATTGATGGCGTTGGCCCGGGCCATGCTGGGGTTATTGCCGAGAGCCCGCAGCGCCAGGCCGAAGTCGGTGGCCATGAACAGCGTCAGCAGCCCGATCAGACCCAACACCGCCAGGGTGAGGGCGAAGGCCCAGCGACCATCCATCCCCTGGCCGAAATCGGGAAAGGCCACCACCGGTTTGAGGTCGATGATGGGAAT
>CAIZOZ010000080.1 GCA_903934745.1 uncultured cyanobacterium | reverse complement strand
CCGTGCTCACCCCGCTGCGCGCCTACGCCGGCACACCCCTGCAGGCCCTGGCCCGTCGCAGCGGACTCACCCGCCTGTTCGGGCCCCAGGTTGAGGCGATGGAGCGGTTGCTGCCCGCCCTGGCCCCGGAAGGCTTCAGCGATTGCTTGCCGCTGCTGGTGCCGGCCCAGGGCCCACGCCGCTACCGGGTGGGGCTGGTGCTGGGCTGCGTGCAGCGCCTGTTCGATCCAGCCGTGAACGCTGCCGCCATTGAAGTGCTGAGCGCCAATGGCATCGAGGTGGTGATCCCACCGGCCCAGCAGTGCTGCGGCGCCGTCACCCATCACCAGGGCGAACTGGAGCAGACGCGGGAGCTGGCCTGGGGCCTGATCGAGCGCTTCGAGGCGGTGATCGGTCCAGGCAAGGCGGCGGGTGCCGAGCCCCTGGACGCGATCCTGGTGGCGGCCTCCGGCTGCGGCCACACGCTCAAGGCCTATGGCGAGATTCTGGCCCTACCCGAGCAGAAGCAGGCCCGACAGCCAAGGCCTGCGGCGACCAGTGACCAAAGCGCGGGCCACCCCGCAAACGCCGCCACACCGGCCCGCTTCGCCGCCCAGGTGGCCGACATCCAGGAGTTTCTGGATCGGGTGGGCCTGGCCGAAGCCTTTGTGCAGCGCTTGCAGCCGCTGCGCCACGACGATGGCGAGCCCGCCAGCGCTGAACGCCCCCTGCGGTTGGCGTATCACGATGCCTGCCACATGCTGCACGGCCAGGGCATCCGCGACCAGCCCCGCCAGCTACTGCGCCGCATCCCCCATGTGCAGCTGATCGAGGCGATCGAGGCGGGGGTGTGCTGCGGCAGCGCCGGCATCTACAACCTGGTGCAGCCGCAGGAAGCCGCTGAGCTGGGGCGCCTCAAGGCCACGGATCTGAGCGAAACCGGCGCCGACATCGCCGTCAGCGCCAACATCGGCTGCAGCCTGCAGATTCGCCAGCATATGGAGGCCCTGCCGCGGCCGATCCCGGTGCTCCATCCGGTGCAGCTGCTGGCCCGCAGCCTGGGTGGCGGCTGAGCCGGCCGCCTGATCCCCAACCCGCTCCAGCCGGGAAAGGTCTGGAGACCTGAACCAGTCGCCGCTTGCTGTGAACCAACCCGCCGGGCAAGCGGCGTTCAGTCCTCCATCCGGCGCCAGGCCTGCAGCAACGTGTCGTCGTCGCCGAGATTGCCGGGAAAGGTGAGCACCGGCAGGGCCGCCGGCGCCGGCTCCTCGCCCGGCCGCTCAGCGGCAAGATCCGCCAGCACCAGCGATAAGCCCGGCAGCAGCTGGCCCTGGAGCCGCACCGCCGCCAGATCCAGCCCATCGGCCAGCAGGGTGTGGGTGGTGATGCCCCCTTTGCTGATCACATAGCCCAGCTGCGGTGCCAGGGCGGCCACCAGGCGAGCCATGCTGAGCGCCAGCACCAGCCCCAGCCGCCGGCGCTCGGCCCCATCCCGGCAGCGGAGCTCGCCGCGGCTGGTGTGCAGCACGGGCGTGCGTCCCGCCGCCAGCTGTTGGCGCAGCTGCTCCAACCAGGCGCTTTCCAGCGAGGCCAGCAACGGCTCAGGCGTGGCGCCCTCCAACAGCCGCTGCACCTTGGCCACCGCCACTTCGACACCACCGCAACGCTCCTCGGCCAGCAACCGGGCCAACTGGCGATCCGCCAGGGGCACATGGGAGCCCACCAGCACCAGCCCGGGCCAGGATCCCTCGGCGCCGCGCCGCCGCAGACCGGCCAGGGCCTGGGCCTCAAGGGGTTGGGGCGGCAGATCGGCAAGGGCAGCGAGAAGGCCAGCGGCGCTCTGAAACAGAAAGCGTGGTGGTCGGGTTGCGACGGCGGCAGCCGCTGGTGCAAGCCCCGCTGGCGCCAGGGAGTCGGGCGGAGCGGCCGAAACCTGCAGGGAGTGCACGGCGGCCGCCAAGGCGGTGAGATGGCGGGGCTCGGTGGCATCCACGGCCACGACCACCTGGCCCGCCAGACCCGCCAGGCGCTGGCGCAGCGCCGGTGCCGGGCCCTCCAGTTCGGCCAGGCAGAGCCGCTGCACCGCAGCGGCCGAGATGCGGCCGCCGCTCTTTTCCGCCACCCAATCGGGCAGATAGCTACTGCGGAAGCCGAACAGGCCATCGCGGGCGAAGGCGGTCTCCGCCACCGGCTGACCATGCAGGCGATGCACCCCGGCCAGGGTGGTGCGCCCCCCCTCCAGAAAGGCGGGCACCAGGAACGTGGCCGCGAAGGGCCCCAATTCCGCCTGGATCACCTCCACCTCGAGGGGGAAATGGCCCCGCAGGGTGGAATCGCCGCGGCTCACCAGCAGCCAGCCATCGATCACACCCTCAGCCTGGGCCGCCGCCAGGGCCGGCCCCAGGGCGCGGCAGATCTCCCGCACCCTCTGGCGGGCCTGCTCCGGATCCAGGGCCCGGGTGTTGGCCAGCAGGAACAGCAGCGGTGAAGGCTGCCGCAAACCCTGCGCCAGGCTGGCAGCATCCCAGCGCAGCAGCAGCGGACAGCCGTGCACGGTCTGGGAGCCGGTGGGGTCATCGTCGATGACGACGATCTTCAAGGCCGGTTCAGGGGCGGCCAGGCCCGCGCACTCCACCTGTTGCATGGCACCATCGTGCCGTGATGAGTCCCGATGCCAACGAGCTGCAGGAGCTGGTGCGGGAACTGCACCGGCAGGGATCGCCCTGGGTGCCCTGTGGTCTTGGCAGCCGCCTCGACTGGGGCCCGCCCCTGCAGGACGGCCTGCCGCTGAGCTGCGCCCGGCTGCGGGGCATCGTCGAGCACAACCCGGGGGATTTCACGATCAGCGTGCGGGCAGGGACGCCGCTGCTGGAGGTGCAGGAAGCCCTGGCAGCCCATCGCCAATGGCTGGCAGTGGACCAGCCCTGGGGCAGCCAACGACGCGGCGCCGGCAGTCTGGGCGGCCTCGTGGCCCGGGGCCTGGCGGGCGGCTATCGCCAGCGCTACCTGGGCATCCGCGACCAGCTGATCGGCCTGTCGCTGCTGCGCGCCGATGGCACCGCGGCGCGGGCAGGCGGCCAGGTGGTGAAGAACGTGGCCGGCTATGACCTGATGCGCCTGTTCTGTGGCAGCTGGGGCTCCCTCGGCCTGATCACCGAACTCAGCCTGCGCACCCTGCCGTTACCGCCGATCCGCCGCGGCCTGGTGCTGCAGGGATCGTTGACCGAGCTGGGCTCCCTGAGCCAGTGGCTGCTGGGCTCAAGCCTCAGCCCCGAACGCCTCGACTGGTGGAGTGCTCCCCTGGCCGCGGCCGCCGGGCTGGAGCCGGCCCCCCTGCTGCTGATCGCCCTGGCCAGCATTTCGGCCGAGAGCCTGGCTCAGCAGCAGGCGGCCATTGCCGCCCAGACCCCCTTGCCCCTGCGCCAACTGGAAGCCGATGCCCTCGACCAGCTGCTGGGCCACGCTCGCGGCGATGACCCGATCGCCAGCGTCGACGAGCTGAGTCCTGAACCGGCCTGGTTGCTGCGCCTGGGATTCAGCCCCGATCGGGTGCCGCAAGCCCTGGCCGCTCCCGAACTGGAAGGCCTGGCGATCGAACTGGCGGCCGGCAGCGGCCTGGGCCTGGCCTGGAGCCTGGCCGCTGCCGGCTCGGGCGAACTCGAACCCGAGCGCATCCGCCGCCTCCGCCAACACTGCCAGCGCCTGGGGGGCTGGCTGCAGGTGCTGCGCCAACCCCAGGGCAGCGCTGTGCCCGCCTGGGAAGATGCGCCCTCGCGGCCGATGATCGAACGCGTGAAGCGCCAGTTCGATCCGCAGCTGCAGCTGGCGCCGGGCCGGCTGCCGGGCGTGGCCAACCCCGCCGTCAGGGTCAGGCGAGCGGGGCCACCCGATAGCGGCAGCTGAGCTCCTGGCTCTGGCCGGGTGACAGCTCCAGGCGGCGATCGCCACTCACCAGGGCGCCTCGGGGCCCGGTCCAGGGCTCCAGACACACCATCGGCCGAGGCGGATCGCTCCAGACCACCGCCAGATCCCAGGGAGCGCTGGTTTCCAGCGTGATGGCGAACCCGGCCAGCGGATCCAGCAGCCGCACCGCGCCAACCGGACTGGCCAGCAGATCCACCCCCTGACCCAGCCGTGCCAGCTGCTCAGCGGTGCTGGTCGCCGTCATCGTGTGGTGATCCAGGCAACGCTCGGGCAGGCCTTCAAGGCGCACCGCCGCCGGATCCACCACGGCCAGATAGGGATGGAGGCCGAAGCTGAACGGCATCGCCCCCGAGGGCTCCTGGGCCCCATCGGCGCTGCGATGGTGGAGACGCAGCGTGATCGCCAAGGCGCTCACCTCCAGCCGCAGCTCCAGCTCCAGCCGGAAGGCGAAGGGGAATTGGATCCGGGTCTCGGCGCTGTCCTCAAGCACGAGAACGATGCCGTCGCCGGCCGCCAGCTCCTGCAACTGCCAGGGCCGATCGCGGGCAAAACCGTGCTGGGGCAGCTGGAACGAACCCTGGGGCAGGGTGAGGCGATCGTCGGGGAGATTGCCGCAGATCGGGAACAGCACCGGGAGTCCGCCCCGCACCGAAAGGGCCGGATCAGCAAAACGCTCGGCATCGAGATACAGCAGCTCGCGGCCGCCACAGCGCCAGCCGCTCACCAACCCACCCCGTTCCGGCACGATCCGCAGGCTGTCGCCGCTCAGCGGATCGTGGAACAACCAGTGGGCGTAGGGCTCAAGGCAGCGCTGCAGCGGCATGGTTGGAGGCAGGGGCGGGAGCAGGAACGTCGCCACAGGCGCCACTGGCGGGCGTTGAGGCAGCGGTGCTGGGCGCCCCGACCGTAGCCAGGGGCTGGGGCCGATCTGTCGCCGGATCCTCGGCCGCAGCAAGCGGCAACTGGGCCAGCCAGTCGAGCAGCGCCCGATTCACCTGCTCCGGCACCTCATCGTGGGGGCAATGGCCCGCCTCCAGCACCACCTCGCTGGTACCCGCAGGGGCATGGCGCTGAAAGGCACCGCGCCGACCGACCGCATTGATCCAGGGATCACGGATGCCCCAGAGCAGCAGCAGCGGCGCCGTCAGGTCCGCAAACAATTGATCGAGCGGCTGGCCGCTGGGAATGTCGAACACCGTGCGGAACACACCGAAGGCGCCGGGATCGAGGGAGGGGCGGCGGATCGCCTCCACCAGGGCCTCATCGACGTTGGTGCGATCGATGTACACCTGATTGAGGGTTTTGCGGATCGTGGCAGGACGACGCAGGTTTTCGAACAGCAGCCGCTGCAACACCGGGCTCTTGAGTAGGGCCGTACCGATCGTGCGGCGGGCAATGGCGCCCCAGCTGCCGACGGGAGCCGACTGTTCGGCGGCAAAGGGGCCCGCCGCATTGAGCAGCACCACCCCGGCCGCCTGCTCACCCAGGGCAGCCCCCGCCGCCAGGGCGGCATAGCCACCAAGGGAATTGCCCACCAGCACGGTGGGCCGGCCGATGCGCTCGGCCACGTAGGCCAGCAGCTGATCGCGCCATAGAGCCCCGCCGTAGGCCAGCCCCGCCGGCTTGGCGCTACGGCCGAAGCCGAGCAGATCGAGGGCATGCACCTCGTGCTGTTCAGCCAGCACCGGAATGTTGTAACGCCAGTGATCGGTGGAGGCGCCGAAGCCATGCACCAACAGAATTGCTGGCCCCACCGGCAGCTGCGGCAGACGGCAGAGGCTGTGCACCGCATGGCCCTGAAAGCTCCAGGACGCCTCCGGCAGGGAAGGGGCGGCGGACCGTGACACGCGGCGAGGGCAAGGGGCCGTGATGCTAGGAAGCTGATCGCGGTGGCGACAGTTCACCGGGTCCCCCAGAGCCGCCATGCCACCGGAGCTGCCGTTTGCCGTCTGGAGCTCGCTGCTGCCGGGCATTGCCCTCTGGGCCCTGGCCCTGTATCTGCCCCTGAGCGGGCCGATCGCCCGCTTTGAGGAAAGCCTGGCCGCGGGCCCGCTCGATGCCGGCAGCCAGCAGCTGCTGCTGGTGCTCACCAGCCTGGCCCTGGCCCTGGCGGTGGGCGTGGTGATCGAAATCCTGCTGTGCTGGGCCCTCGGACCGAGTTGGTCCGCCAGCCTCGGCCTGATGGCCGTGCTCTCGGGCCTGTTCTGGAGCGTGGCCAGCCGCCAGGACAAGACCTGAAGCGACCGCTGCACGGATCAGAGCGTCTGCTCAGCAACAGTGCCGTCATCGCCGGAGAGCACAAGCCGAAGCAGAATCGGGGCCAGGAAGGTGGTGCCGATCACCATCAGCAGGATCGCGGCCTCCAGGGCCGGCGTCAGCAACTTCGCCTGGGTGCCGAGGCCGAGAAAGATCAGACCCACCTCGCCACGGGGCATCATCCCCAGCCCCACCACCAGCCGATTGGTGGGTTCACTGCTGGTGTAGGTCCAGCCGGCGGCCACCTTGCCGACGATCGCCACCAGCAACAGGAACAGGGCCACCACCAGGCCTTGCTGGTTGGCGGGCTCCAGCGGATTCAGCACCGAGAGATCCATGCCGGTGCCGATCAACACGAAAAACACGGTGGCGAACAGGGCCACCAGCGGCTTGACCGTTGCCTGAATCGCCTCAGTGTGCTTGGAGCGACTGAGGATCAAACCGGCGGCGAAGGCCCCCAAAGCCGCCTCCAGGCCGATCGCCTGGGCCAGGAAGCAGCAGAGCGTGAGCACCACGAAACCGGCCACCACCACCTCGCCAGGGGCCTTGAGGTGATCGAGCACCCAGTCGAACAGCGGTGCGGCGGTGCGGCTGAGAAACAGGGCCGCGGCCACAAACAGAGCCGCCGCCACCACCAGCTTCACAATCGGCCCTGGCGTGAGCCCCTCGCCACCGGCCAGGGCCACCACCACCGCCAGGATGACGATGCCGAGAATGTCATCGAGCACGGCGGCACCGATCACGATCTGGCCCTCGCGGCGGCGCAACCAGCCCAGTTCACCGAAAACGCTGGCGGTGATGCCGATGCTGGTGGCGGTCATGGCCGCACCGGCAAAGATCGCCAGGATCAACGGCACCTGGAACAGCAGCACCAGGCCGGCGGTGCCCAGGGCGAAGGGCAGCAGCACACCCGTCACCGCCACCGTGGTGGCCTGTAAACCCACCGCCATCAGCTCATCGAGCTCACTCTCGAGGCCGGTCAGAAACAGCAGGGCGTACAGACCCAGCACCGAGATCTGCTCCAAGCCCGGATAACTCTCGTTGTAGAGCTGCTGCACCGTGGCCGGGGTGACGTCAGCGAGGGAGGCCACCAGATCGAGCAACAGCCCGTTGATCTGGGCGCCGGTTTCGGGCGGCAGCAGAAAATGGAAGCCGGAAACCCCGATCAGCACACCAGCCAGCAACTCGCCCAGGATCGTGGGCAGGGACAGGCGCACCATCAGCTCCGCCATCATCCGGGCGGCGATGAACAGCACCAGAAACCGCCCGACCTGAATGAGCGTTTCAGCCACCTCGATCTGGTGGTTGCCGATCGCCAGGAACAAGCTGGGCAGAATCATGGAAACGGGCCTGCTCGGCCGAGGCGAAGCGACCCTAGGCGGCAGACCCAGGGTGTTCGGTTGCACATCCCAGCCTCGCGATCGGATCTCTTAACCGCATCCATGGCTACGGTCTTGGCCAGTGCTTCGTGTCTGGAGCCTACCCACGAGATGCCCGAGCACCATCCCATCGACCTCCGCCTGCCCACCCCAGGCTGCTACGCCGACCCTGACCGCAGCGGCCTGACGGCTGAAGGCCTCTTCGATGGGATGACGGAGCATCTCTTCTATACGCTTGGCAAGCTCGCGCCCACCGCCAGCCGCCACGACCTCTACATGGCGTTGAGCTATGCGGTGAGGGACCGGCTGATGACCCGCTACCTGGCAGGTGTCGAGGCGATCGGCTCTTCCCCCACCCGGGCCGTGGCTTATCTGTCGGCCGAGTTTCTGATCGGCCCCCAGCTGGGCAACAACCTGCTGATGCTCGGCATCCGCGATCAAGTGGCCGAGGCTCTGCGTCGTTTCGGCATCAACGACATCGAAGAAATCCTCGATGTGGAGGAGGAACCCGGACTCGGCAATGGCGGCCTTGGGCGTCTGGCGGCCTGCTTCCTCGAATCCCTGGCCTCCCTGCAGATCCCGGCCACGGGCTACGGCATCCGCTACGAGTTCGGCATCTTCGACCAGCTGATCCGCGACGGCTGGCAGGTGGAGATCACCGACAAGTGGCTGAAGGCGGGCTGGCCCTGGGAGATTCCCCACCCAGACCAGGCCTGTTTCGTCGGCTTTGGTGGCCGCACTGAGAGCTACCGCGATGAACGGGGCTCCTACCGGGTGCGCTGGATTCCGGCCGAACACGCCATCGGCGTGCCCCACGATGTGCCGGTGCTGGGCTATCGGGTCAACACCTGCGATCGCCTGCGCCTTTGGCGGGCTGATGCCACCGAAAGCTTTGATTTCTTTGCCTTCAACAGCGGTGATTACTACGGCGCCGTTGAGGAGAAGGTGGGTTCGGAAACCCTCTCCAAGGTGCTCTATCCCAATGACGGCACCGATGAGGGCCGCAAGCTGCGGCTGAAGCAACAGCACTTCTTTGTGAGCTGCTCGCTGCAGGACATGATCCGCAGCCTCGACATGCGCGGCATCCCGATCCGCGAGTTCCCGAATCATTGGGCTGTACAGCTGAACGACACCCACCCGGCGATTGCCGTGGCGGAACTGATGCGGCTGCTGCTCGACGACAAACATCTCGATTGGGCCGAAGCCTGGGACATCACCAGCCGCTCGCTCTCCTACACCAATCACACCCTGCTGCCGGAGGCCCTGGAGAAGTGGGGCCTGAACCTGTTCGGCTCGCTGCTGCCGCGGCACCTGGAGCTGATCTACGAAAT
>CAIZOZ010000079.1 GCA_903934745.1 uncultured cyanobacterium | reverse complement strand
GCTGGTTCTGAGCTCGGCGCAGCGGGTGAGCGGGGATCCGCTGACTGAGCCAGAGCGGGAGCCAGGGCTGGGGCCAAGACCGGCTCGGCCAAGACCGAAGCAGCCAGGACCGGTGCAAGGACCAGCTGCTGCAGGGGCAGCAATGGCTTGTTGGCAAAGGGACGTTCAGCAGACACGATGGCGATTCAGCGATTCCAGCTCGACAGCGCACCAAACCACAGCAGCGTGGTTTGGCCAAGGGCCTTCAGCGCCTAGACACTGGCTCAGAAGTGCAGAGATCTGCTGCGGGTTGACCTGATCAGACAGGAATAAGTAACTGTGCCAACCGATTGGCCCCTGCTCTCCGTCAAGCTGCCAGTACCAACGCTGCCCTACCCCTTCCGTGCCCAACACCTGCCTGACTCGCCCCCTGCTGGCTTGCCTGACGGCGCTGCTCCTGTTGCTGGGTGCGGCCCTGCCTGCCTGGGCTGACTTCAGCCTGCCACCGCTTCCCTATGCCGTCGATGCCCTGGAGCCGGCGATCGATGCCACCACGATGACGATTCACCACGATCGCCACCACGGGGCCTACGTGGCCAATCTCAATGCCCAGATCAAGGCCAACCCGAAACTGGCCAACCTCAGCCTGGAGGCCCTGCAGGGCCAGGTGTCTGCCTTCCCGATGGCGGTACGCAACAACGGCGGTGGACATTGGAACCACAGCCAGTTCTGGACCGTGATGGCTGCCGCTGGTCAGGGAGGCTCAGCCTCGCCGGAGCTACTGAACGCCATCAACCGCAGCTTCGGTTCGATGGAGGCGATGCAGAGCGCGTTCAACCAGGCGGCGGCTGGCCGCTTCGGCTCGGGTTGGGCCTGGCTGATCCTCAAGCCTGACGGCAGTCTCGCCATCACCAGCACCCCAAATCAGGACAATCCGCTGATGGATCTCCCCGGCATCGAGCGGGGCCTGCCGCTGCTGGGACTGGACGTGTGGGAGCACGCCTACTACCTCAACTACCAGAACCGCCGACCCGACTACATCAAAGCCTGGTGGCCGCTGCTGAACTGGAAAGAGGTCAACCGTCGCTATGCCGATGCAGGCTGAACTCTCCTGAATCAGGCTCTGGAACAAGCCAACTTCATCGCTCACAGCCATCTCGTAGCCAACAGACACCCGCTCCGGCTGCAGTTCGACATCGAGGCTTGATCTCTCCAGCGCTTGAGGTGCTCGGGCCCTCAGCTTGGGCAGCAGCACCCCACCCCAAACACCTCAGCCCAGGTAGGGATCCAGGAAGCTGAGCGGCCTGGCCATGGTGGCCGAAAAGCCGAGGATGCCCCGATCGCGGTGGCTGTAGAGCACGGTGTCGTCCGCCTCCAGCAGCACGGTGCCACCCCGCTGGGTGAGGAAGTCGTCGCGCGGCACGTAGGTGCGCCAGTGGCCGAGCACCTCGCTCATGTTGCGCAGGCGGACCGTGGCCAGCTCGAAGGGCCGCTGGAAACCGCTGCCGCCGGCTCGGGCGAAGAATTTCCCCTGGATCGGCGGCAGCGGGCCGGCCTGGATCGTTTCATCGTCGGCGATGCGCTGGGGGGCGCTGCGATCTCCCGTGTAGCCACGCAGCACCTCGGCCAGGGTGCCGGGAGAGCCGATGCCGGCACACATCAGCAGCAGGTTGGGCCAGGGGCCACCAACTTGTTGCAGGCCCGGGTAGAGCCCCAGGGCCCGATGCAGCTGCGGCTCCGCATCCACCACCAGGCGCTGGCTGGGGAAGTGGGTGAAGGCACAGAAGCGTTGGCGGCTGGCCTCGTTGCCGATACCGATCGCCAGCACCGCAATTCCGGCGGACTGCAGCTGCGGCAACACGGGAACCAGGGCCTGGGCGTATTCGAGGCTGTCGAAATCCCCCAGCTGGCTCAGCAGCAGCACCAGGCGGCGCTGGCCCCGGCCCATGCCGGCCACAGACTCCAGACGTTCGAGCAGGTCCGCAGGGGCACTCGCAGGCCGATCGGTGCTGGGCATGGGCAAGGCGACGCTCAGGGCTGGCCCATCGTGGCGTGCGCCAGGAACGTTTCGGCAGCGGCGGCCAGGCTCTGCCGCCGAGCCGGCTCGATCCGATCCAGCAGGCTCACCATCATCGACAGGCGTGGATTGGCGCGAAAGAACTCCCGATGGCGATCAATGAAACGCCAGTAGAGGCCGTCCCAGATCTCGCACCATGGCCCCCGCTTGTAATCTCCCATCTTGAGGATGTAGTTGGAGCCGCAGATGTAGGGCTTGGTGGCGAAGATGCCGCCATCACTCATCTGGCCCATGCCATACACGTTCGGCCCCATCACCCATTCGTAGGAATCCAGGTAGCGCTCCATGAACCAGCGATGCACCTCGCTGGGCTGGATTTCACAGAGCAGCATCAGGTTGCTGATCACCATCAGCCGCTCGATGTGGTGGTTGTAGCCCAGGCGATTGAGGCGCTGGATCGCCGTATCCAGGGGTGGCAGACCGCTGCTGCCGTCGTTCCAGCAGGGTGCCAGCTGGCGGTGATGGTTCCAGAAGTTACTGCTGGCCTGGCGTTCGCCGT
>CAIZOZ010000078.1 GCA_903934745.1 uncultured cyanobacterium | reverse complement strand
GAAACCCTCCGCCAGCTGCGGCTGCGGGGGGTGCTGCAACCCGGCAAGCACTACCGCCGCTGGGGCTGCACCCAGGGCCGGGGGCCGCTGCAGTGGCACCTGGAGAATGTGGAGGCCACGATCACTGGGTGGAGCCGGCGCCATCTGCGGTTCTGACGCTGCAAAGGGAGCGGGACATCAGCTCAGGTGAAATCAGGGACCCGGAAGTAACCGGCAATGCACTCAGGATTGCGAATGGCGATCTGAGCGTGACTCTTTGCCTTGAAGCCTGACCCTGGAAAGAGGTCTTGGCCTTCAACAAAGATGCCGTAGACACTGTCATAGGCTTCGAGGCCGCTCTCTTCCCTGAGCTTGTGAACCATCTTGATCACGAGGCAATCGAGGGGCCGGTAGAGGTAGATGCCGTTCTCCTTTGCACCATTGGATGGCAGCTTTCCGCCCTGGCTTTCGAGCACGAGCTTCACTTTCTCGTAAGCAACCCGTAGTTCATCAAGGGCGCCATAGTCCGTCAGGTTGAGGCAATGACCTGGGTAAGCGAAGGCTCCCAGAACAGAGGGCTCAGCCATCTCTTCCGGCTTCTTTTGTTGTTTCTCTCTCGCCCAGGTCATGGCGCGGGAGGGGCTGTCGACCCAGAAATAGATTCCTGGCCCCAGCCAGTCGTATTTGTTCTCGCTTGGAATCGGTGAGGTCTTGCCTTCGAGCACAAGCTCCGCAAGGGATCGATCGCAGCCGTGATGCAGAAGAAGGGGGCCGAGGCTATTTCGAACCGGCTTCGCCATCTTCAGGCCAATAAGAGGGATTCCAATGACCGTTGGAATCGAGGAGACCGGCAGAGATCAAGAATTGCTTGGCCCAACCGGGCTCTTTGATCTTCTCATCCACCCACGCCAGGTTCTCGGAGGTCAGGCGCGTCTCTTGGACGGAGGCTTCGGGCGTGCCCTGGCCTGCTGGATTTTGGTGGGGGGTAAGCAGGGCCATGGAAGCACTGGCCTCGTGGGCCCTGAACTGTAGGTCTGCGGGGTGGTGTTGCGGTCTGGGGCGAACCATTCGCCACGAAGCCGCCCCAAAGATGGCTCGCTCAGCGCGACCTGTCATGGGCAACAGGCTCTGCCAGCGGTCACGGGTTTCTGACCGGCCGGCTTCAGGAGGCGAGCAGGCGCTGCTCCGCCTTGGCGAAGGCGTCATCCACCACGTCATCCCCGCACCAGCGGCTGTAGGCAGCCAGGTGGGTCTGAACGCTGTGGCCCATTGCCGCGGCCACCACCTTGGGCGGCAGGTCGCAGATCACGTGGGCGCGGTGGGCGTAGCCATGGCGGCAGGAGTAGGGCACGAGCTTCTCGCCCTTGGCTTCGTAGTCCTGGCGGAGCTTGTTCCAGAAGGGGCGTCGGTGCAGGTACTGCCTGATGTCGTTGCCGCAGAAGCCAGAACGCATCGGTGGGAGATCGCCAGGGCAGAACTGCTCGGCCAGCTTCCAGTCAGCAGCCCAGTCATCGCAGGGCAGCAGCCGCAAGGCGCGAGGTTTGGTCTTGCCGCGGGAGGCCACCTTTTCATAGGTGCACCACAGGCGCCCGTCGCGTAGCTGCAGGTGCTGGAGCTCCTCGGGGCGCAATCCGTAGGCGGCCATGAGCTGGAAGGCCAGTCGCCACCGCGGGTCGGGCAAAGCCCGCGCCAAAGCCAGGATGTGGTCCACCTCCAGGGGGGTGGTAACTGCTTTCGCGGAGCGTGACCGCCCCACAAAGGGGCTGAGGTCGGTTGGAGGGTCCCATTGGGTTGCTGGGAGTTGGCCCTGGGCCACCGCCCAACGGAGCAGCGCCGAGGTGGCCTGCATCTGAATCTGCCGGGTCCGCCCACCAGGCTTGTCCGCCCAGTGCAGGGTGAGCCGATCCAGCAGCTGGGGGGCGCTTCGGGGTGGCTGTCGGGTGGCGAAGGCTTCCAGTACCAGCTTCATGTGGTGCCGATGCACCCTGGTCCAGGTTGACTCCTTGATTTCGCCGCTGCGGATTTTGTACTCGCGGTAGCGCTCGATTAAGTCATTCCAGTCTATCTGCTGTTCAAGATTTGTCCTTTGAGCAGTAGTAGATCCGTTGCCTGATTGCTCTGATGAGGTAAACGCGATCTTCTTTGCTGCCTGTTCGGGCTCTATTCCGCTGCTGAAATCGTCGTAGATCCTGCAAACGGCCTCGCCAATCTTCTTGGCGTGATCGAAGTGCCAGGGGATCGGTAGTTGTATCTGACGCCGCTTGCCGCCGCCCGCTTTGGCCGTGATGTTCAGTCTGGCGAAGCCTCGGTGCTCCGTGAGCGCCCAGCCCCTTGGACATCCCTTGCGGGACAAGGCGTGAGCGGTCTCGACGCGGATGGCGATCTCCCAGGGGGCTGCCTCAGCCATGTGAGAAGGTCTGTGAGAAGGTCGGCCCTACAGCCTGGCACGGCCTGTCAGGTACGGTCAGCCGCTGACAGCCCTAAAGCCAGTGCCAGACTGGCTTTTCTAGGGATTTCTCAGGTTTGGACTAGAAGCGGATGACCGGGCTCGAACCGGCGACGTTCAGCTTGGGAAGCTGACATTCTACCACTGAATTACATCCGCATCTTTCTAATTTAACATGCCCTGGTCCCCCCGGGGCGGATCGGGGGATCCGCTGGGCCGGGGGTCAGGGCATGCCGGCCTCGCCGTCAGGGCTTGGCGGGATTCATGGCGGCAGGCTCCACGCACTTCACAGCGGCGGAGAGCTGGCGCCGGGCGATGATCACTGGCTGGGCCTGGGCCTTGAGCTCCACGGCCGCCTGCTCAAGCGTTTGCTTCTTGTTGCTGGCCACCTTGGCCACCTCGGCCTTGAAGGCCTTCAGCTGGGTGTTGAAGTTCTGCAGCCGCAGTTGCTCCAGCTTCTCCTTGGACGTTTCCAGGGAAGAGAGGGCTGTGGCCAGGGCCTTGTCGGCGGCGGTGGCTTCGCCCACGGTGGAAGTCGGCTTGAGGGCTGCCACCTGCTCAAGCGCTTGGCCGACCTTGGCCAGCTGGCTGCAGATCTGGCTTTCGGTCTTCTGTTCGCGCTCGGCGATGGTTTGTTTCTGGCAGCCGACGCTGGCCAGGGCCAGCAGACAGGTCAGGGCGAGCAGGGGGCGGCGCATGGAACCAAGGAATGTTCATCGCGAACTTTAATTGGGCGGCGCCGACCTGCCATCCCCCCTTAGCGATTCAATTCCGCGGCAGCGGCGGCCACACCGGCCCCGGTGGGTACCTTGCCCAGGCCCAGATCCTGCAGGGTCGCTTCGATTGCCGCCACGGCGGTGAGCACGTCCCGGTCGCAGACGAAGCCGAGATGGCCGATGCGAAACACATGGCCCTTGAGATGGTCCTGGCCGCCCGCCAGCAGGATGTCAAAGCGGTTCTTCACCTCCTTGCGCAGGCTCTCGGCATCGATGCCTTCCGGGGCCACGGCGGTGATCGCGGGGCTGCCGTGGCCGGCGGCGGCGTAGAGGGGCAGGCCGATCGCCGTCATCGCCGCCTGGATGGCGCGGCGATGGCGATCGTGGCGGGCGAAGATCGCCTCCAGGCCTTCGTGCTGCATCATCTCGAGGGCAGCCTCGAGAGCGAAGTAAAGGTTGATCGCCGGGGTGAACGGATTGCTGTCGGCCTGGGCCGATTTCCGGTACTTGCCGAGATCGAGGTAGAACTTCGGCAGGTCGGAGCGCTCATAGGCGGCCCAGGCCCGCTCGCTCATCGCCACGAAGCTCAGACCCGGCGGCATCATGTACCCCTTCTGGGATCCGGAGCCGATCACATCGAGGCCCCAGGCGTCCATCGGCACATCGCAGGCGCCCAGGCTGGTGACGCAGTCGGCGATGGTCAGGGCGGTGCCATGGGCGCGCACGTGGCCGGCGATCGTCTGCAGGTCGTTGATCACCCCGGTGGAGGTTTCCGAGTGGGTGAGGATCACGGCCCGGATCGCTTTGCTGGTGTCCGCTTCAAGGGCAGCTTTGAAGGCTTCCGGATCCAGGGGCTGGCCCCACTCGGCCTTGATCACCTGCACGTCGAGGCCGTAGGCCTTCGCCACCTTCACCCAGCGCTCGCCGAACTTGCCGTTGTCGCCGCAGAGCACCCGATCGCCGCGGCTGCAGGTGTTGATGATGCCCGCTTCCATGGCGGCAGTGCCGCTGCCGGTGATCACCAGCACGTCATCGCTGGTCTGATGCAGCCACTGCAACTGCTCGGTGGTGCGCTTGACGATCTTCTGAAACTCGGCGCTGCGATGGCCGATCGGATGGCGACCCATCGCCTGCAGAACGGTTTCCGGCACGGGGGTGGGGCCCGGAATCATCAGAGTGAGTTTGTCCTGCATGGGAAGGCGGGCGAAGGGCGCGGCGATGGGTGGAGCGGATGGAGGGGCGAGGCGGTGCGCCGGCGAGTGATGGGGCGGGGGCGACCGGGTCCTTGCCTTGCCGTACGGCGGCAGTGCAATCCTCCACCATAAAAAACGGCCTTCCCGCCCCCGGCCCTTGCTGGGCTTGCCCACCCATCCCTTGAGCCGATGATCGACGATCACACCCTTGCCAAGCCGGTGGCTCCGGCGGAGAGCGGCGGCTTCACCCTGCCGGTGTGGCTGGCGGCCGCAGCGCGCGCGGCTCTGGCTGTGCTGCTGCAGGAGCCGTTCGCGGCGGAGTGTCCGCTGCAGTTGCTGCGGCCGGCGCGGCTGGCCTCGGTGCCGGTGCGGGCCGCCGCCTGGCTCGGTGCAGGCTGGGCCCTGGGCGAAACCTGCTGTGACCCGGGCGATGGTCTCGATCTCACCCGGGGATTGGTGGTGTGGGTGCTGGCCCGTTGGCTGGAGCCCGACAGCCAGGCGGGGGCTGGTGGCACTCCGGTGGCCCCAGCCCCGGCGATCGTGCTGGAGGCGGGCGAGGGGGTGGGGGTGCTCGCCGACGGCGGTGCCGCCTGCCTCTCCGGCTACGCCTGGGAGCTGCTGGAGGCCAACCTGCTGCCACGGCTGCCGGCCGGACGGCGGCTGCAGCTGCGAGTGGTGCTGCCGGCGGGGCGTCAGCTGGCCGAGCGCACCAGCAATGCCGCCTTTGGCGTGGTGGATGGCCTGGCCTTGATCGGCACCCAGGCTGAGGTGCAGGCCAGCGCCGCTCCTGACCAGCTGCAGCGCACCCTGGCGGCCCTGGCCGAGCGGTTGGCCGAGCCCGGTTTTGATGGTGATCTGGTGCTGGTGATCGGCGAGAACGGCCTCGATCTGGCCCCCCGGCTGGGCCTGCCGCCGGCGCTGCTGCTCAAGTGCGGCAACTGGCTGGGTCCGGTGCTGGTGGCGGCCGCGGCGGGCGGGGTGCGGCGACTGCTGCTGTTTGGCTATCAGGGCAAGCTGATCAAGCTGGCCGGCGGCATCTTCCACACCCACCATCACCTGGCCGATGGCCGCAGTGAAGTGCTCACCGCCCTGGCAGCGCTGGAGGGGCTGGGCGGCGAGGCCCTGGCCGAGCTCCATGGCGCTGCCACGGTGGAGGCGGGCCTGGCGGGGCTGGAACGGGCCGATCCGGCCTTGGCCGAGCGCCTGCGTGGCCGCATCGCGGCCACGGTCGAAGCGCGCACCGGCGCCTATCTGCAGCGCCATGGAGTGGCTGGAGCGTTGGTGGGAGCGGTGCTGTTTGATCGTTCCCGTCGGATCCGGGCCCGGGGGCCGGTGGGGGGCAGCCTGCTGGAGGCGTTCAGGGGCCCGACCTAGGGTGCATGCAGCCAGCCAGCGGTTGACGGTCGATCGGGCCGTTCAGACCGGAACCGATCTTGCCGATGCCCCCTTCGACGACTGATGCCCCCGCCGCGGGTCGCCAACCCGCCATCGTCATTCTTGATTTTGGTTCCCAGTATTCGGAACTGATCGCCCGCCGCGTGCGCGAAACCGAGGTGTTCTCGCTGGTGATGGCTTACACCACCAGCGCCGAGGAGCTGCGGGCTTTGGCCCCGCGGGGCATCATCTTCAGCGGCGGGCCGAGCTCGGTGTACGAGGAGGGAGCGCCCCTGTGCGATCCGGAGCTCTGGGATCTGGGGATCCCGATCCTGGGGGTTTGCTACGGCATGCAGCTGATGGTGCAGCAGCTGGGTGGTTCGGTGATCGCCGCTGGTCGGGCTGAATACGGCAAGGCGCCGCTGTACGTCGACGATCCCACCGATCTGCTCACCAACGTCGATGACGGATCGACGATGTGGATGAGCCATGGCGATTCCGTGCAGGCGCTGCCACCGGGATTCGTACGTCTGGCCCACACCGAGAACACCCCGGAAGCGGCCGTGGCGAACCACGATCGCCGTCTTTATGGCGTGCAGTTCCACCCGGAGGTGGTGCATTCCAGTTGCGGCATGGCGCTGATCCGTAATTTTGTTTATCACATCTGCGGCTGTATTCCCGACTGGACTACGGCCACTTTCATTGATGAAGCGATTGCTGATGTGCGTGCCCAGGTGGGCGACAAGCGGGTGTTGCTGGCTCTGTCTGGCGGGGTTGATTCGTCCACACTGGCCTTCTTGCTGCACCAGGCGATCGGCGATCAGCTCACCTGCATGTTCATCGACCAGGGCTTCATGCGGAAGGGTGAGCCCGAATTCCTGGTGGACTTCTTTGACAAGCGCTTCCACATCAATGTGGAGTACATCCATGCGCGCGAGCGCTTCATCTCCCAGCTCGCCGGCATTTCCGATCCCGAGGAGAAACGCAAGATCATCGGTGCTGAGTTCATCCGGGTATTTGAGGCGGAGAGCAAGCGTCTCGGCCCCTTCGATTACCTGGCCCAGGGCACCCTTTACCCCGATGTGATCGAGAGCGCCGGCACGGGCATTGATCCCAAGACCGGTGAGCGGGTCGCCGTCAAGATCAAGAGCCACCACAACGTCGGCGGGCTGCCCAAGGATCTGCAGTTCAAGCTGGTGGAACCTTTGCGGCGGCTGTTCAAGGACGAGGTGCGCAAGGTGGGCCGCAATCTGGGCCTGCCGGAGGAGATCGTCGGCCGCCATCCGTTCCCGGGGCCAGGCCTGGCGATCCGCATTCTCGGAGAAGTGAACAACGACAAGCTCGATATCCTGCGTGATGCCGATCTGATCGTGCGTGAGGAGGTGCGTAATGCCGGCCTTTATCACGACATCTGGCAGGCCTTCGCGGTGCTGCTGCCGGTGCGCAGTGTCGGTGTGATGGGCGACAAGCGCACCTATGCCTATCCGATCGTGCTGCGCTGTGTCTCCTCCGAAGACGGCATGACCGCCGATTGGTCGCGCCTGCCCTACGACCTGCTCGAACTGATCTCCAACCGCATCGTCAACGAGGTGCGCGGCGTCAATCGGGTGGTGTATGACATCACCAGCAAGCCCCCCGGCACGATCGAGTGGGAATAGGGAACTGGCGCCTGGTGATGGCGTTCGACACCGGGGCTGAATCCTGCCGCGCCCAGGTTCCACCTGGCTCTGGCCCTGAGTCCATGGGCCTGGGGGCTCCGGCCTGAGCAGGTTGGCAAGCAAGTGCTTGGTGAGCGTGCGTCCGACGGCCAGCGACCTGTCCCTGGTCCTGCGGTTGAAGGCGGTCCAGCCCGCCAACCTGTTCGCTGCCTGGACTGGCCCAGGCAGCTTGCCACCGATACCATCAGACACCGATCCCCTGGCCCGTG
>CAIZOZ010000077.1 GCA_903934745.1 uncultured cyanobacterium | reverse complement strand
TGATCCTGATCTCTAAGGCGGGTTTCACCCAAGACCTAAAACTAAGTCCAGAGCGGATAAAACTCAGTTCAGAACGGAAAGGTAGCGACTCCAGGTTGCTTCGCGATTACCCAGAAGCGCAATTCCACCAAGACCACCTGGCCAGTCGCCAGGGCAGGCATCAAGGCACAGAGCCGTGGTGCCTGCCCGTAGGAGATCAAGCTGTGGCGCCTGCCAGCTCGGGGATGGCGGGCATCACCGTCTCCTGTTTGCGGATCACCACCTGCTTCTCCTCGTTGACATCAACGAGGGCGGCATCACCATCGCCGATCCGGCCCGACAGGAACTCCTCAGCCAGGGAATCTTCCAGGAGGCGCATCACCGCTCGACGCAGGGGTCGGGCCCCGTAGCTGGGGTTGTAACCCTCTTCCACCAGTCGCTCCTTGAACGCTTCAGTGACGGAAAGGCTGATGCCTTTCTCCTGCATGCGGGCGAAGATTTCGCGCAGCATGATCTCGGCAATCAGCTTGACTTCGTCACGGGTGAGCTGACGGAAGACAATGATTTCGTCGAGGCGGTTGAGGAATTCAGGGCGGAAGTACTGCTTGAGTTCCTCGTTAACCAGGGAGCGGATGCGGTTGTACTGGGTTTCCTCCACATCGCCGCCGCCAAACTCGAAGCCGAGACCACCGCCACCTTTTTCAATCACCTTCGAACCGATGTTCGAGGTCATGATGATCAGGGTGTTCTTGAAGTCCACCGTGCGGCCCTTGGAGTCGGTGAGGCGACCATCCTCAAGCAGCTGCAGCAGCAGATTGAACACATCCGGGTGGGCTTTCTCGATTTCGTCGAACAACACCACGGTGTAGGGACGGCGGCGCACGGCCTCGGTGAGCTGGCCGCCTTCATTGAAGCCCACATAGCCTGGAGGGGAGCCGATCAGCTTGCTGACGGTGTGGCGCTCCATGAACTCCGACATGTCGAGTCGGATCATCGAATCTTCGCTACCGAAGAAGTAGGCGGCCAGCGCCTTGGTGAGCTCGGTCTTGCCGACCCCGGTGGGGCCGGAGAAGATGAAGCTGGCGATCGGCCGGTTGGGGTTCTTCAGCCCGACCCGGGCCCGGCGAATGGCGCGGGAGACGGCCTTGACCGCTTCGTCCTGGCCGATCAGGCGCTGGTGGAGGGTTTCCTCCATGTTCAACAGTTTCACCGATTCGCTCTCGGTGAGTTTCTGCACCGGTACGCCGGTCCAGGAGGCGACGATGTGGGCGATGTCCTCCTCGGTGACCACCGGTGGCCGGCCGCCGGACTCCTTGCCGCCTTCGGCGAAGGCGCTGCCGGCGCTGGCCGGGGCTTCGACCACGGCAACGGAGCCGGTCTCTGTGGAGGCAGCGGCCTCGGCGGGCTCCTCATCACGGCGGGCCTGGAGGATGGAGCGAATCTGCTCGCGCAGTTCCACTTCCTTGTCGCGCAATTCACCGGCCTTGGTGAAGTCCTGGTCGCGAACGGCGTCCTCCTTCTCCTTCTGGACGGTACGCAACTGCTTATCCACCTCCTTGGCAGCCGGAGGCAGCTTGGAGTTCATCAACCGCACCCGGCTACCGGCCTCATCAATCAGGTCGATGGCCTTGTCCGGCAGGAAGCGATCGGAGATGTAGCGATCGCCGAGGGTGGCGGCGGCCACCAGGGCTTCATCGGAGATCTTGAGACGGTGGTGCTGTTCGTAGCGCTCCCGCAGACCCCGCAGGATCTCGATCGTGTCATCGACGGAGGGTTCGCCGACCATCACCGGCTGGAAACGCCGTTCGAGGGCGGCATCGCGTTCGATGTGCTTGCGGTATTCATCGAGCGTGGTGGCGCCGATGCACTGCAGCTCGCCGCGGGCCAGCGCTGGCTTGAGGATGTTGGCGGCATCAATGGCACCTTCGGCAGCTCCGGCACCGATCAGGGTGTGCACCTCATCGATCACCAGGATCACGTTTCCGGCGGAGCGAATCTCCTCCATGATCTTTTTGAGTCGCTCCTCAAACTCACCGCGGTACTTGGTGCCGGCCACCAGCAGGCCGATGTCGAGGGTGAGGACGCGCTTGTCTTCCAGAATGTCGGGTATGTCGCCGGTGATGATGCGCTGCGCCAGCCCTTCGGCGATGGCGGTCTTGCCCACACCCGGTTCGCCGATCAGCACCGGGTTGTTCTTGGTGCGGCGGCCCAGAATCTGGATCACCCGATCGATCTCGTTGTGGCGACCGACCACCGGATCCAGCTTGGAATCGGCGGCCAGCTGGGTGAGATTGGTGCCGAATTCATCGAGGGTGGGGGTTTTGGTGGAACCCTTGCCACTGCTGCCGGAGGCCACTTCGGCGGTCTCGCCCAGCATGCGGATCACCTGGGTGCGCACCTTGGCCAGATCGACGCCGAGGTTTTCCAGCACCCGGGCGGCCACACCTTCACCTTCCCGGATCAGACCGAGCAGCAGGTGCTCGGTACCGATGTAGTTGTGCCCCAGCTGGCGGGCCTCCTCCAAGGAGAGTTCCAACACCCGTTTGGCGCGCGGTGTGAACGGAATTTCCACGGCCACGAAGCCGGAGCCGCGACCAATGATTTTTTCCACCTCAACCCGGGCATCCTTCAGATTGACGCCCATCGACTTAAGAACCTTGGCCGCCACGCCGGTACCCTCGCCGATCAGGCCGAGCAAGATCTGCTCGGTGCCGACGAAGTTGTGCCCAAGGCGTCGAGCCTCTTCCTGGGCCAGCATGATCACCTTGATGGCCTTCTCGGTAAACCGCTCGAACATGGCCAGAGCCTGGTGCAAGTGCCACTAACCTATCAGGATTAAAGCGTTGGCGTGTGCCCGGGGTGATCAGGTGTGCTGGACACGCTGATCGGCCTGTCTCTCACAGGGTTTCAAGATCAACGCAATATAATCCTGAGTCTTTGATTGCATCGTTTATGGCTCAGGAATCTTCGGTTAACCGCACCCTTGGCATCCTGTTTCACTGGCTTCGAGCTTGAGCCATTGGATCAGGGCATCGTCGCCGTTGCGGTAGTAACCGCGACGGATGCCGGCCTCGCGGAAGCCGCAACCGGCATAGAGGGCCCGAGCGGCGCTGTTGCCGCTGGCCACCTCCAGGGTGGCCCGTGTCGCCCCGCCGCGCCGGCCGGCGGCCAGGAGCCCTTGCAGCACCAGCTGGCCGAGACCCCGGCGGCGCTCCTCCGGCGACACCGCCACCAGGGTGATGTGCAGCTCGTCGACCACCAGCCAGCCGCAGGCCATGGCCAGCAGCCCCTGCCGCTGCCGCACCCCCACGCCGGGGCGTCGGTCGTCCTCCAGTTCCCGTTGCCATTGGCCCGGGGTCCAGAGCCCGCCGAGGGCGAGGGCATCCAGGGCCAGGCAGGCCTCCAGATCGTCCGGCCTGAGCGGCTGCAAGGGCGAGATCGGTGCGGCGGTCACGGTCCCGGGCGGTCTGGCTCCCTACGATCGGACACTGCTGATCACTTCGGAGTCGTTGCCCATGGTCCTGTCGTCCGTCGAGGCCACGGCATCCGGCGCCGCTGCCGCAGTCGATCCCGGCCTGGATCGTTGCTTCGAGTTGCCCGCTGATCGGCTCAGTCCCAATCGCAACCTCGCACCGATCACCACCCGGCTCGACGCCCTGGGGGCTCTGGAAGTGGGTGGCTGCCAGCTGAGTGAGCTGGCCCATCGCTACGGCACACCGCTCTACGTGCTCGACGAGGCCACCCTGCGGGCCACCTGTCAGGCCTACCGCCAGGCTCTCGAGCGCTTCTATCCAGGCCCTTCCCTGGCTCTCTATGCCTCAAAGGCCAACAGTTCGCTGGCGATTGCCGCCCTGGTCGCCGCCGAGGGGCTGGGCCTCGATGCCGTTTCCGCCGGTGAGCTGCTGACCGCTCTCGGTGGCGGCATGCCGCCGGAGCGGATCGTGCTGCATGGCAACAACAAGTCGGCCGAGGAGCTGGAGCTGGCCGTTTCCAGCGGTGTGACCGTGGTGGTGGATAACTGGCACGACATTGAGCTGCTGGCGGCGATGGTTCCCGCCCTGGGGGCGAGGGCGCGCCTGCTGCTGCGCTTCACCCCCGGCATCGAATGCCATACCCACGAGTACATCCGCACCGGCCATCTCGACAGCAAGTTCGGCTTCGATCCCGACCAGCTGGAAGCCGTCCTGCGCCACCTGGCGGCTTGCCCCTGGGCCGATCTTGATGGTCTGCACGCCCACATCGGCTCCCAGATCTTTGAGCTGGAGCCCCATCGCGATCTGGCCGCGGTGCTGGCCGACGCCCTGCAGCTGGCCCGTTCCCTCGGTCATGGCTGCGCTGATCTCAATGTGGGAGGTGGCCTCGGCATCCGTTATGTGGCCGGCGATGATCCCCCCTCGATCCAGGACTGGGTGCGCACAGTGGCCGAGGCGGTGGTGGCGGCCTGCAGCGAGCGGGGTCTGGCCCTGCCCCGCCTGCTCTGTGAACCGGGGCGCTCCCTGGTGGCCACGGCCGGCGTCACCCTGTACACGGTGGGTAGCCGCAAGGAGATTGCCGGGCTGCGCACCTACCTGTCGGTGGATGGCGGCATGAGCGACAATCCGCGGCCGATCACCTATCAGTCGCTCTACACCGCCGTGCTGGCCGATCGGCCCCAGGCCGAGGCCAGTGAAACCGTGACCGTCGCGGGTAAGCACTGTGAGTCTGGCGACGTGCTGTTCAAGGATCTCGCCCTGCCTCCGGCCGCCAGCGGCGACGTGCTGGCGGTGTTCGGCACTGGCGCTTACAACGCTTCGATGAGCTCCAACTACAACCGCATCCCGCGACCGGCGGCGGTGCTGGTTCGTGATGGGGTGGCCGACCTGGTGCAGCGCCGGGAACAGCCGGAAGACCTACTGCGCTACGACGTGCTGCCGTCGCGGCTTTCCCCGTTAAGTTGAGTTCAGGCGTACTGCGCTGCCACGAAGATCTGGCCCAAGGCCCTGGTTCCAGCGAACCAGCGGGCTTGCTTCGAGTTGCAAAGTGTGCCAATTTCGTCTGATTTTCTAGATTTTTTATCGTGACCTGGCTGCAGACCCTCGACCTGCGCCTGCTGCTTGATCTGCTGTTCGCCACAGCTCTGGGCGTGTTGCTCCTAGGCCGGGTCACCGAGTCGCGCACCCTGTGGTTGCTGCGGGGCTACCTGTTTCTGGTGGCCCTCGCCTGGGTGGTGCAGCGCTACGCCGACCTGCCCTTGACCAGCAAGTTGGTGGATGCCCTGGTGCTGGCTTGCAGCATGGCCCTGGCCATTCTCTGGCAGGGGGAGCTGCGGCGGCTGATGGAGTTGCTGGGTACGGGACGCTTCGGGGTGCTGTTCGCTGACCGCAGCCGGGACCAGCTGGCCTCCGGTTCGGTGAGCATTCTCACCGAGGCGGCCGGTCGCCTCTCCCAGGCCCGGCGCGGCGGATTGATCGTGCTCGATCTGGGCAGCGATCTGCGTCCGGAGGATTTCCTCAACCCGGGGATCCCCGTTGATGCCCAGCTCTCGGTGGACCTGGTGCTCAACCTGTTCGCCGCCGACACGCCCCTGCACGATGGAGCGGTGCTGGTGCAGCACAACCGCATCGCTGCTGCCGGGGTGATCCTGCCCCTCTCGCGCCAGGGCCTCAACCGCTACGGCACCCGCCATCTGGCCGCCCTGGGGCTCACCGAACGTCACGCCCGCTGCCTGTGCATCGTGGTGTCCGAAGAAACGGGCACCTTGTCGCTGGCCCGCCAGGGCCGGCTGGAGCGACCGATCACCAGCAGTCGCCTTCACGACCTGCTCACCGATAGCCTGGCCACGGTTCCGCCTGGGCGTAGCCTGCCACCGGACCTGCCGGAAGCCCGCGGATGAGTCGCGCCTTGGCGACCACCCCCAGCACCCCCCAACAGCCTTTGCCCTCGCAACTCGATGGGACAAGGTTGCCTGCCCATGTGGCATTGATCATGGATGGCAATGGCCGCTGGGCGCGGCAGCGCGGCCTGCCCAGGGTGATGGGCCATCGCGCTGGTGTGGAGGCCCTCAAGCGCACCTTGCGGCTCTGCAGCGACTGGGGCATCGGTGCGCTCACCGCCTATGCCTTCTCCACCGAGAACTGGACCCGTCCGGGCGAGGAGGTCACCTTTCTGATGACGCTGTTCGAGAGCGTGCTGGCCCGGGAGCTGGAGGCCCTGGAACGGGAGCAGGTGCGGATCCGCTTCCTCGGCGATCTTGAAGCCCTGCCCAGCCGCCTGCAGGATCTGATCGCCGCCGCCACCGCCCGCACCGCCGCCAACGGCGGCATTCACTTCAATGTCTGCACCAACTACGGCGGCCGTCGGGAGTTGGTGCGTGCGGCCCGGCGCCTGGCCCAGCGGGCTGCCGCCGGTGAGCTGGATGCCGACACCATCGATGAGGCCCTGTTTGCCGATGAACTGTTCACCGCCGGCGAGGTTGATCCCGACCTGTTGATCCGCACCAGCGGCGAGCAGCGCATCAGTAATTTCCTGCTCTGGCAGCTGGCCTACGCCGAGCTCCATATCACCGAGGTGCTCTGGCCGGACTTCGACCAGGCGGCCCTGCTCGCCGCCCTGCTGGACTACCAGGGCCGTACCCGTCGTTTCGGCGGCATCACCGCAGCCTCATGATCACCCGTCACGACTGGTCTCGATCCGAGATCCAGGCCCTGCTCGATCAGCCTCTGATGGATCTGCTCTGGCAGGCCCAGCAGGTGCATCGATCGGCGAACCCTGGCTATCACGTGCAGCTGGCCTCCTTGCTCAGCGTCAAGACCGGGGGCTGCGAGGAGGACTGCGCCTACTGCCCCCAGTCGATGCACCACAGCGCCGACGTCAGCGGCCGGCCGGAGCTTGAGGTGGGGCCCGTACTGGCGCGGGCCCGGGCGGCCCGGGAGGCCGGCGCCCATCGCTTCTGCATGGGTTGGGCCTGGCGTGAAATCCGCGATGGCGCTCCCTTCGAGGCCATGCTCGCCATGGTGCGGGGCGTGCGGGAGCTGGGGCTGGAGGCCTGCGTCACCGCCGGCATGCTCAGCGACCACCAGGCCCAGCAGCTGGCTGAGGCCGGTCTCACCGCCTACAACCACAACCTCGACACCAGTCCGGAGCACTACGACCAGATCATCAGCACCCGCACCTACGCCGAACGGCTGGAAACGCTCAGCCGGGTGCGTGCCGCCGGTATCACCCTCTGCTGTGGCGGCATCATCGGCATGGGGGAGAGCAGCACCGACCGGGCTGGCCTGCTGCAGGTGCTGGCCACGCTTGATCCCCACCCCGAGAGCGTGCCGATCAACGCCCTGGTGGCGGTGGAGGGCACCCCGCTAGAAGATCTGCCGCCGGTGGATCCGCTTGAGCTGGTGCGCATGGTGGCCACCGCCCGCATCCTCATGCCCCATAGCCGGGTGCGACTCAGTGCCGGCCGCCAGCAGCTGAACCGCGAAGCCCAGATTCTCTGCCTGCTGGCCGGGGCCGATTCCATTTTTTACGGCGACACCCTGCTCACCACCGGCAACCCGGACGTGCTTGCTGATCAGGCTCTGCTGGCGGCCGCCGGCGTGCGGCTGGAGGCGGCCGCCGGGGCCACCGGCCCGGCGCCTACGGCCGCCCGGGGCTGAGCGGCCATGCGGGTTATCAGCTTTTATCGCTTCGTGCCGTTGGCCCTGGAGGAGCTGCCCCTCTGGCGGCAGCGGCTGCTGGAGCTGGGTGCGGCGGTTGCTCTGCGTGGCACGGTGCTGCTGGCTGCGGAGGGCATCAACGGCACCGTGAGTGGCGATCGGGCTGCCGTGGAGGCCCTGGTGGCACTGCTGCGCTCCGATCCCCGCCTGGCCTCACTGGAGCCGAAGTACAGCGAGGCGGCCGAGCCGGTGTTCCATCGGTTCAAGGTGCGGATCAAGCGCGAGATCGGGACCCTCGGTCGCCCGGAGCTGCAGCTGGGTGCTCAGGCTCCCG
>CAIZOZ010000076.1 GCA_903934745.1 uncultured cyanobacterium | reverse complement strand
GTGTTTCCACAGTTCTCGAAACAGGCTCTTGAAAGCAAGATTGATCCAGCCTTGATCGGCAGCTTCACAGGGCCGATCGGCAACAATGGCTCAAGAGTGATTCGACTGAATGACAGTGTACCGGCAATCGGCAACTGAACCATTCAGCCAGGTCCAGCAGCAACCAGGCACTCCGGAGACTCTGTCAGCCATCGAGCGAAAGCCAAGGCCCAGCAAAACTCAGACTGCCTGCAGGCTCGTGGCCTACGGGCAGTCCACACGCATCAGATTCAGAAGGATTTGACCGATGTCACCACAGCCGATGAGCATCCAGATCGACGATCCACCGAAACCGCTTAGGGCTCGGCCATCGTCCGCACGGGCACCAAGCCACGGGTCTTCAGCTTCACCGCCCAGAGGCTGTTGCTGGAGCCGATAAACAGAATGTTGTTATCGACACCTCCGAAGGTAAGATTTGCGGTTTCCTTCGCCATCAGGAACTTACCAATCAACTTGCCCCGAGGATTGAGCACGTGGATGCCTTCAAGTGTACCCACATAGACGTTACCGCTCTCATCCAGCCTCATGCCATCGGGGAACCCAGGCGAGACGTCGGCAAAGAGGCGCTTGTTCAGAAGCGTCTTGCCGTCCTTGCTCATGTCATAGACATAGATCCGATGCGGCAGATAAGAAAAGTATGTGCGCGGCCCCTGAATGGCACCACTATCAATGATGTAGAGCGTTTTCTCGCCGGGACCAAAAGCAATGCCATTCGGCATCATAAGGTCGGGCTCGACAACAGTCAGCTGTTTGCCAGCAGGATCATAACGGTAGACATTGCTGGGCAATTGCGCCGTCTGAGGTGGAAACTGCAGAGAGCCATAGGTGGGATCAGTGAACCAGACCGTCCCGTCGCTCTTGACAACAAGATCATTCGGTGAGTTCAGAGGTTTCCCCTGGTAGCGATCCACCAGAGAAGGAGCCTGGGCATCAGGACTCTTGAGATTGGCAGAAAAATCACGGGTGATTGAAACGCGTCGACCGGTGGTTTCTGCGGTCAGCAGATGCCCCTGGAGATCGGGAGTCTGACCATCAGCCACTCCAGAAGGATTACGAAAAAGGCGAGGCGCTTGCCAGGATGCCGGAGTGATCGCGCCTTTCGCATCCAACCCATTCCAACGCATCGAATAAATGCTGTTGTGAATCTGATCCGTCACGAACAACATCCCACCACTGCCCTTTCGATCCTTCAGAAAGACGGGCCCTTCAGTGAAACCAAAGCCGGTGGCCAGTGGGATGAGCTTGGGAGTGCGACCGACAATCTCTTCAAAAGCCGGATCCAAGGCCTGGACCGTCAGCTGGGGCGACTCTGATTCCGGGTATTCAGGAGAGTTCGTGATGACAAGGTCGCGACATGCCTTGGCCACAGGACTCCCCGGCAGACAATCTGCGCCCATCGGCACGGCAGCCGCCGCCGGCCTGCAGGCGAGGAGCATCGAACCACCCAGCAACAGGCTCAGCAGACGTTGCGGCTGGGGCTGGAGCAGATTATGAAGACGTGACATGAATTCCAGGGGAAAGAAAATAATGAATCCAACAAAGAATTGGAACAGGAGCCGCCGCCGGCACGAACTCAGCTGGCTTCCGGCTCCGGCGTCAAGATCTCAGCCCGCTCCAGCCCCACCTCCACACCCATGTGCTGATCGGGCCGGCCGGTGATCAGCAGGCCGGCCCGCTGACGGGTGGCGATCATCCAGAGCCACTTGGTGAGCAGGGTGAGGCGATTCTCATTGGCCGGCATGAAGGCCAGGTGAGCCAGTCCCCACAGCAACCAGCCGAGGGGACCAGTGAGCTTGATGCCGCGCAGATCAGCCACGGCAAACAGGGGACCGATCACCGCCATGCTGCCGAAATCAAACCAACGGAAGGTGGTCTGGCGTTCACCCGTCAACTGGGCCAGCAGATCAAGCGCCACCCAGCCGCCCATCTGGACCGCCGGGCCGGCCATGCCAGGCAGGGGTTTGCCATCGACGGTGTGCGAATAGGAGCAGAGATCACCCACCACCCGGATCTCCGGATGGCCAGCGATCGAGAAGTCGGGCTCAACCACCACCCGCCCGCCGCGATCGACCGTGCAACCGGTGCGATCGGCGAGCAGCTTGCCAAGGTGGGAGGCGCGCACACCTGCACTCCAGCAAATCGTGGCGGCTTCGAGCGCCCGTTCCGTCGGCGTACCGGCCGGCGGATTTTTAAAGGCCACGGTGAGCCGGCCGGCCTCGATGGCCTGCACCCGGCCGCCCAGCACCAACTCCACCCCGCGGGAGCTGAGGTAGGTACCAGCCGCCTTGGACAGGTCCGGATCCATGGCCCGCAGCACCCGATCGCCGGGATCAACGAGGAACACCCGACATAGCTGCGGATCCAGCTGGCGGAAATCGCGCTGGGCCGCGTGGCGCATCAACTCGTTGAGGGAACCGGCCAGCTCGCAGCCCGAGGCACCACCGCCCACGACCACCACCGACTGCAGAAAACGGCAACGATCGCGATCCGGGGTCTGCTCCGCCTCCTCCAGGGCCGAGAGCACCCGTCGCCGGATCTCATCGGCATGCTCAAGGATTTTCATCGGCGGCGCCAGTTCACGCCACTCCTCGTGACCGAAGTAAGTGCTGCCGGAGCCGGTGGCCAGGATCAGGCTGTCGTAACGCAGGCGACGATCGTTGAACACCACCTCCCGGTTCTCGGCATCGAGATCGACCACCTCACCAAGCAGCACCTGCACATTGGCCGCCTTGGCCAATAACAGCCGCAGGGGCGTGGCCACATCCGCCTCGGACACCAGACCGGAGGCCACCTGATAGAGCAGGGGCTGAAAAAGGCTGAAGTTGCGCTTATCCACCAGCGTGACCCGCACCGGCTTGCCGGCGAGGCGATGGGCCGCCTTAAGCCCGGCAAAGCCACCGCCGACGATCACCACATGGGGCCAGCTCTTCATCACGGCTTCGCTCGGCTCAAGCTCAAGGAAGAAGCGTTCCTTCACTATTGATGCGGTCGGCACAACGCTTGCAAGGTAATGGCAATCTGCGGCCAGGGGAGCTCTGCCCTGCCAGGATGCAGAGTCCCTCACTCGCCCTCTGCCCGTGTCGCTCCCCGCCCTGCAGGCCTTCGTCAGCAGCGCCGCCGCCGATGAGCAGCTGCGCCAGAAACTGCACGCCGCCACCGGTCTCGACGATGTCGTCGACCTGGCCAGCAGCCATGGCCACAGCTTCAGCAAGGTCACCCTGCTGAAAGCCCATGCGGAAGCCATCAGCAAAGCGCCCGACCACAAACTCGAAGCGATCAACAGCTGGGGCGATGCCTTGATGCACGCCTTCGGCGCAAGCGACAAGGACTGAAGCCGACCTCCAATCGCGTCCGGGATTGGCCACAGCCCTGTAGCAAAAGGTCATAGATCCAGCGCGACGGGCTGAGCCTGGCCAACCTCAAGAGGTTCATCGTGGCAAGGCCCCGATGCAGCAGCTGCTGCCAGCGCTCAATGATCACAACCTGCCCTGGATGGACACCCTCCATCCGATCGTTGTCCACTTCGTCATCGCCATGGCGGTGATCAGCGTGGTGTTTGATCTGATCGGTGTGGTGCTGCGGCGCCCCAACCTGTTTGAGGTCAGCTTCTGGAATCTGCTGTTCGCCACAGCGGCCATCTTCGTGGCGATCATCTTCGGCCAGGTGGAAGCGGGGCTGGCCGAGCCCTACGGCGCCTCCCGCTCGATCCTCAATCTGCACAGCACCCTGGGCTGGTCGCTGGCCGGCATCCTCTCGCTGCTCACCGGCTGGCGCTACGTGCTGCGCAACCGTGATCCCGAAAGCCTGCCACTGCCGTTCCTGGCGGCCGGCGGCGTGCTGGCCCTGCTCGTCGCGGTGCAGGTCACCCTGGGCAACCAGCTGATCTGGGTCTACGGCCTGCACACCGTGCCCGTGGTAGCCGCCGGTCGCGCCGGGTTGATCTGATGGCCTTCCCCCTGCTCCTGCCCGCCGTGGTGTACCCCCAGCTGCTGCTGGAGATCACCACCCTGCCGGCCGACTCGCCGATCCATCAGCTGGCCGGCTGGCTGGGTGCCAACGATCTGCCCTACAGCCTGCCGATCCATCCGACCCTGGTCCATTTCACGATCGGCCTGTTCGTGATCGCCATCGCCTTCGACATCGCCGGCGCCCTCTATCCGCTCGAAAAGCGGGTGTTCCGCTTCCTGGCCCTGCCAATCACCCGGGCCGGCTTCCACGACGTGGGCTGGTACAACCTGCTGGCCTGCGCCGTGGTCAGCTTCTTCACCGTGGCGGCTGGTTTCTTCGAGATGCTGCTGGCAGTGCCGATTCCCGGCGTCACCAGCACCATCGGCCTGCAAAGCATGGAAACGATGCTTCTGCATGGCGTCGGTGGGGTCGCCATCCTGCTGGCGATCATCGCCATGACCGTCTGGCGCGGTTACCAGCGCTTCCTCTGGCGCCGCGACATGGGCCGCCAGGTGCAGTGGCTCTACCTATTGGTGGGGCTGGGCCTGTTTCTGGTGATCGGTTTGCACGGCACCCTCGGTGCCGAACTGGCCGGTGAGTTCGGAGTGCACATCACCGCCGATCAGTTGCTGACCTCCGGGGCTGACTTGAACGTCGCCCTTCCTTAGGGATCTCTCCCCATGACCTCCTCGTCTCCACGCCGCCCCGGCACGATTGCGCTGGTCGCTCTGGCTCTCTGGATCGGCCTGCTGGTGCTGATCAGTGTCTGGATGGCCGGCCAGGCCTATCACTGGCTGCCCGTGCAGGCTTCCAATGCCGCTCCACTGGTGGATGGCCTGTTCAGCTTCGAAACCGGACTGGGCACCTTTGTCTTTCTGGGCGTGATGTCGGTGATCACCTGGGTGGTGCTGATGCATCGCGCCGAGAAATACGACATCAGCGATGCCGAGCCGATCGAAGGCAACACCAAACTGGAGGTGATCTGGACCCTGATTCCCCTGGCCATCGTGATGGGTATCGCGATTTACGCCATGCGGATCAACCACCAGCTTGGAATCCTCGGTCCGATGGAGCACATCCATCCCCACAACGTGATCGAGGCGCAGGGCGGCTATCCAGGCGATCAACTGCCGTCCGAATCCATTGAAGTGATCGCCCGCCAGTGGTCCTGGGAGTTTCGCTATCCAGGCGCCAAGGTCTCCTCCACCGAGCTGCATCTACCAGTGGACAAGTCGGTCACCTTCCGGCTCACCTCCGACGATGTGATCCATGGCTTCTATATCCCGGCCTTCCGGCTCAAGCAAGATGTGATTCCAGGCAAGGCGATCAACTTCACCCTCACCCCCACACGCGAAGGTCGCTATCGGCTCAGGGATTCCCAGTTCAGCGGCACCTGGTTCGCCACCAACCAGGCCGATGTTGTCGTCGAGACAGACGAGGCCTACCAGTCCTGGCTCAATCAGGGAGCCTCCCAACCACTTCAGGACGGCCTCAGTGATGCCGTTGGCGAGTATCGCGAGCGTCAGAAACTGACCAAACCTGGTTGGGCAACCGTGCAGCCTGCCCCAGCCCCTCAGGTGAACGTTCCCGGTTCCAACACCCTCCCCCACGATTCCTGAGGCCATGACCAGCACGATCCCCCTTCCCCATTCAGAACCAGAGCAAAGCTGGACCCGTTACTTCGGCTTCAACACCGATGCCAAGGTGATCGGCATCCAGTACATCGTGGTCGCCTTCTTCTTTTTTCTGATCGGTGGCTTCCTCGCCATGATCATCCGGGGCGAATTAATCACACCAGCCTCGGATCTCGTCGATCGCACCGTGTACAACGGGCTCTACACGATGCACGGAACAATTATGTTGTTCCTGTTTATCTTCCCGATTCTCAACGGGCTCAATAATCTGTTGATCCCCACCATGATCGGCGCCCCCGACATGGCTTTTCCACGGCTCAATGCCGTGGCGTTCTGGCTGGTACCGATCTTCGGCAGCCTGCTGATTGCCAGCTTCTTTGTGCCCGGGGGACCTGCCTATTCAGGCTGGTGGTCCTATCCGCCGGTGAGCATCCAGAATCCGCTCGGCAACCTGATCAGCGGCCAGGGACTGTGGCTGGTGGCCGTAGCCCTCTCCGGTGTGTCCTCGATCATGGGGGCCGTCAATTTCGTCACCACGATCCTGCGCATGCGCGCCCCGGGCATGGGCTTCTTCCGCATGCCGGTCTACTGCTGGACAGCCCTGGCCGCCCAGACCCTGCAGCTGATCGGCCTGCCTGCCCTCACCGGCGGCGCCATCATGCTGCTGCTTGACCTCACCGCCGGCACCTCCTTCTACAGACCTGAAGGGGGAGGCGATCCGGTGCTTTACCAGCATTTTTTCTGGTTCTATTCACAC
>CAIZOZ010000075.1 GCA_903934745.1 uncultured cyanobacterium | reverse complement strand
GGCGGCGTAGCCAGCCATAGCCGCCGTTGATGGACGCCAGCGTCGGCTCGGCGCCAAGCAACGGCGGCAGCGGCTCAACCCAGACCTGGGGATGGCCCGGCTCCATGCGCCATGGGCCATGGGCCATGGGCCACGGAGCGTCCGGTGCTGCGCAGGCAGATGACAAGGCCGCTCCGCTGGTGCGGCTGCCAGCTGCTGACAGCTGCTGGCAGCTGTCACTGCCTAGGATCCGCCCCACTCGTGCCCGCCCCCGTCCGATGTCGTCCGACCTCCAGGAGGCTCAGCCCAGCCCGCCAACCGCCGGCAGCGGTGCAACCACCGACTCCCGCAGCAGCGCGACCGCGCAGGCTATCGGCACCCAGACGGCGGCGGGAATGGGCAAGGACGCCGAGAAGGCTGAGGTGCAGGCCTACTTCGAGAGCACCGGCTTTGAACGCTGGAACCGCATCTACAGCGACAGCGACGAGGTGAATAAGGTTCAGCGCAACATCCGCATCGGCCACCAGAAAACCGTCGATGAGGTGCTGCGCTGGCTGCAGGAGCAGGGCAACCTGGCGACTCGCAGCTTCTGTGATGCCGGCTGTGGCGTCGGCAGCCTCAGCCTGCCCCTGGCCCAGCTGGGGGCCGGCACCGTGGCGGCCAGCGATCTGTCGGCGGCGATGGTGGCCGAAGCAGCGAGGCGGGCAGCCGCAGCCGGTATCGCCAGCAGCCAGCTGAGCTTCAGCGCCTCCGATCTCGAAAGCCTGCAAGGCCGCTACGACACGGTGATCTGCCTGGATGTGTTCATCCACTACCCCCAGGCCCCTGCCGAAGAGATGGTGCGCCACCTGGCCTCGATGGCCGAGACCCACCTGCTGGTCAGCTTTGCGCCCTACACGCCGTTGTTGGCACTGCTCAAGGGCATCGGCCAGTTGTTCCCGGGACCCAGCAAGACCACCCGCGCCTACACCCTGCGTGAAGACGGCATTGTGGCGGCGGCCGCTGCAGCCGGCTTCCGTCCCGTGCGCCGCAGCCTCAACCAGGCGCCCTTCTATTTCTCACGGCTGATCGCCTTTGAACGGGGCTGAGATGGAGGCCTCACTCCTCCTGATCCCCGCAGTGCTGGGCTGCGGCGCCATGGCCACAGGCCTGGCCCGCCGACATCAGGCCCGCAAACTGGCCCATCTGCTGGATGCCCGCTCATCCAGCGTTACCGAACTGCTTGACCTCCAGGCCACGGTGGCCGAGCAGATGGGTGAGGGCGCCTTTCAAGAGCAAGTGAAACTCTCGGGGGAGATCGTCTGCACAGAACCGCTTACGGCCCCATGGAGCGGCGAACCCTGCGTGGCGTTCATCGACACAACCACCTGCCTGATGGAGGTGCGCACGGAAACCACCCGCACCGACAGTGACGGCAACAGCCGCACCGAGGTGAGCTGGGAGCGCCGGGAGCAAACCCTCGACAAGCTGGAACGCCGGCAAGGGTTTGAGCTGCGCCACGGCTGCCAGACCCTGCCGCTCAAGCCCGATGACGCCGAACTGGAACTGGAAACCGTATTCACGGAAGTGGAACCAGCCACCAGCCGCGACACGGCCGACACCCGCCAACTGGGCATCCGCCGCGAAGAGGCGATCCTGCGCGCCAGCGGCATGGCCTTCGTGGTGGGGGAGTGCAGTGATGCCAGTGGGAGCCTGCTTCTACAAGCACCACAGACAGGGGGCTTGTTTGTGGTGCGCCGCGGCAATGAAGAAACATTCAGCCGCGCCATTCGCCGCTGGCGGCGGATCTGGATGGTGAGCACCTGGGTGTTAGCTGGGATAGCCGCAATCCTGCTGCTGGCAAGCCTCTAGACCCAACCAATGCCGCCGCCTTCATCGCTGCCATTGCCCCTGCTCCGTGAGCAAGATTGTTCCGGACCGACTCACCTCAAGCCGGCCATCGTCCCCAACCTTGTAGAGATAGGCGCCATGGCGGAACTCATAGCCAAGAAAGCGGCAGGGCGTAGCACCATCAGCACAGGTCGCATGGAGCGTTTTCCCCATGAGACGCAGCGATGCGCCGCTTTGCCGATCAACCCCCAGATAACTCACACGGTCACACACCACAGCGCCCTCAGGGCAACGGCGGTTCACAACCATACGAAAGCCAGGGGTGAGCAGCACTCCTCCCTCCGAATCAAGTAATTTATCCAACAGGGGCTGCAAGCTCCAGCTACTACCAGATTTACGATCATCGCCATAAACGATGTCACTGATCAGCCAAGTATTAGCCGATCTTCGCAACACAAGATTGACAATTTGATTGGAGACCCGCTGAGGGCCCAAGCCTGCCCGAACAGCCACCTGAGCTTTCAAGCGACCATCCACCTCCAATCGGCATCGCTGGAGTTGATAACCGTAGGAGCTCACCTGGGCCCCATGAAAAGGATCGAAATCGAGGGAGGCTTTGCCGGCCCTTGCCATGTTGAAAGCCGCCTCCAGATCGGCATAGAAAGCTTGCACAAACAGCTGCTTCTGCTGCTGCAGTTGATCACGATAGTCATCACCTGCATGGAGATACCAGTCGTAAAGCCGAGTCACGGTGCGGGCTGCCTCAGCAGGGCATCCCGGGGCCGCAGGCGCCGCAGCAGCACCCCCACCCACAGCGCCAGCCACAACCATCCACCCCACTGAGATTGAGGCCAAATAGGGAATGAGAAATCGCATCAACCACAAGCCGCCATCTCCGTAGCTTCATCGATCCACCGAGAGGCTGCACGCACCCAATCAGCCAACTGCACCCACCCCAAGCGGGCTGCCATCACTTCCGCACCAGGCGCCAGCCCACCAGACGCAGACACAACGTTTTGCAAAGAGCCGAGGGAGCAAGTCGCCCCGTGTACCATGAGATCCAAGCCAACAGTCCCCTGTATATGCTCCACCCAAGGAAGATCAGAACCGGAGCACTTGGGGCTGCAACTCTCAGCAAAGAACTGCGGCATGTCTTACTGGCCGCAACCGGCTGCCTAGGTCTAGCCCTCACCCCGACAGCGGCGCTCGCCTGGGAACCGGGCGACGACTGGAGGGATAGCCAATGCCGCACCAACCGCGATGTAAGCGGAAATCCCGTAGAAGTGTGCCAGGGGATCCATGACGGCAATAAGATATACCTTGGCGTTTACTGGAACGACAACTCGGAAGTTGTCGGCCCCTGCTCCCCTCAAGATCCAGCACCAATAGAGTTCAAAGGCATGTCCAAATCAGACGCAAAGACCTGGGTCAAAACATATTGCCCTTAAACAATCATTTCGCCAGTACCGGCAGACACGAGGCCCGAGGGGTAGCGGCAACGGTGCTGTGTGAATACGGATAGAATAAGGGCGGCCACTGGCAGTCGCCACCTCCACCGGGCAAGCCCCCCCAGAGCGGCGTTCCAGCAGCGCCGTGATGTCATGTATCACGGCTCAAACCATAGGACCGTTGCGAACAGAGCTGGAAGAACTGGTACAATTGATTCGGTCGAAACAGATTTCTGGGTGATCAAATATCTCGGCTCAAAGCGCACAATCCTGCCGAGACTGATGGTAGCGATACGTAGCTTAGAAGGCGTAAACTCCGTACTGGATGCCTTTTCTGGAACCTCAAGGGTGGGCTATGAGCTGAAAAAAAATGGCTATCAGGTGTTCAGCAACGACATCAACACCTATGCTCACATCCTGGCCCAGTGCCATGT
>CAIZOZ010000074.1 GCA_903934745.1 uncultured cyanobacterium | reverse complement strand
GAGAACCGGGTGGTGGGCATCAAGAGCCGGGAGATCTACGAAACGCCGGGGCTGTTGCTGCTGATCAAGGCCCATCAGGAGCTGGAGAGCCTCACCCTCGCCGCCGACGTTCAGCGCTATAAGCGCCAGGTGGAGATGAGCTGGGCCGATCTGGTGTATCAGGGCCTCTGGTACGGCCCACTCAAGCAGGCCCTCGATGGCTTCCTCGATCGCACCCAGGAAACCGTCAACGGTCGGGTGCGGGTGAAGCTGCAGCGCGGCAATGCCACGGTGGTGGGCCGCAGCAGCGCCAGCGACAGCCTCTATGTGCCCGACATGGCCACCTACGGCGCCGAGGATCTGTTTGATCACCGCGCCGCCGAGGGCTTCATCTACGTCTGGGGACTGCCCACGCGCCTCTGGTCGGCCCGCCATCGGGGCGGCTGAAGCCAGTCCGCCGCCAGCCCGTCAGCCGCAGCGATCCGGATCGATCGCTGCGGGGGGATGCGGCCGCCCCAGCCTCAGCACCTTGCGCAGGGCCTCACCGAGGGAGTTGGGCTGGGAGGCCGGCAACAGCAGCCGGCTGGGTCTTGTTTCGACCGCTGGCGCTGCCGGAGTGAGCGTGTAGACCTGCTCCCTGAGGGCCTGGTTGTCGGCGAGCAAGCGTTGTTGTTGTTCGAGGGTGGACTGCAGGCGCTGCCGGAACTTGCGCTCAAAGATTTCCGGCAGGTCTTCAAGCATCTCGTGCAGGGCCGCCGCTTCGGCTCGGGCGGCGGCTAGTTCCAGTTCCAGGCGCTGCATGGCGAGCGCCTCGGCCTGGGCCTGGGCAGCTCCAGCGGCCTGAGCCGTTGCGTTGGCCTGGGTCGACGTCATGGTGGAAGCCGCCGTGTCGGTACAGCCATCCGTCTGGGCGGCAGCCGCCGCGCCATGGCGCGGTGATTCAGGAGCAACCGGCGATTCCTGGGTGGTGGCGGGCTCAGGCGCGGCGGCTGGCTGGGGGCGCGGTCCTGCTGGTCTGAGCTGATCCGGTTTCAGGAACGGCGCTGGTGGTGGCGGCGGCGGCGGACCGAAACCCCAGCCTGAGGGCTGATCTGAATCCGTCTCGGGGCTGGCCGCGGTACGAGCTGAGGGCTTGCTGCTGTCCGCGGTTTCCCACCAGCGGCGATCGACATCGCCAGCGTCCTGCAACTGGCGCAATTCGGGAGCCAGGCCCGGGGGACGGTTTCGCAAGCCGGAACTGGCCTCCCCTGAATCGTTCATGCCCTATCCGCCGCCCGGGTGGGCGGACTTTAAGGGCATTGGCTGGGGTTCACAACAACAAAAAAGCCAGCGCGGCAGCGACCTCCGTTGGACGACTGCGGCGCTGGCTCCTTGCCTTGGGCCGGGGCTCAGGCCTCGACGGTTTCGGTGGCGGCAGCCACGCTTTCACCAGCGCCACTGGAGGACGTCGTCACGGCCCGGGGAGTGGGCAGGGGGCCATCCTGCTTGACGGTGAGATAACGGATCACATCTTCCGAGAGGCGCATCGCCCGCTCCAAGGGTGCCACCTGCTGGCCATCACCATTGTGATTGAGCTGCACATAGATGCCTTCGCGATGCTTGGCAATCGTGTAGGCCAGACGGCGCTTGCCCCGCATCTGGGTATCCAGCACCTCGCCGCCGGCTTCGATGACGATGTCGCGGTATTTGGTGACGTGAGTTTCAACTTCCTCCTCCGGAATGTCCGGGCGAAGGATGTACATCGTTTCGTAGTAGGGCTGGCTCATGGTCGGTAGCGTCGTGGTCGCCTGGGCGAGGGGCTGAGGGAAAGCTCCATCAGCGACGGATTGAAACCCTACCCCAGGACCTGACGACCACTCCGGCAGGGCTCGGGTTCAGTACAGCTGCATCCGCACCGCTTCGGACACGGTGGGAATTTCCGCCTCCTTGCCCCGCAGGCTCTGCACCAGGGCAAACAGCACCAGCACCAGGGTGCCGAGGAAGATGGTGTTCTCCAGGGTGCGCACCGCGAAGCTGCCACCGAGGGGCCCAAGCAGGGTGTCGAAGGCGAGGGTGAGCAGCACCAGCACGATGTCCAGCAGGATTGCCTGCAGAACGTTGAAGCGGATCAGGTACGGCACTTTGCTGTTGCGCACCACCAGCAGGAACAGCGCCAGGAACAGCACCAATCCGCCGAAGGGAATCGCCTGCTGCAGGGTGATCACCGGCAGAGCGGGCAGGGCCAGGAGCTGCAGCAGTGGAAACTGCAGCAGCAGTCCTTTGCCGAAGGGAATGGCGTCGCTCAACGGCAGCAGGTAGGCCAGGGCGGCGAGCAGCCGCTGCCAGATCGGAGGATCCTGCATGGGGGGAGACGGTGGGCGCCCAGGCTAGGGGGCCTGCAACCGGGCCAGGGCTGCCTCGCGCATCGACGCCACCGGCACGTGGTCGAGACCGCTCCAGAGGCGTAGGCCGGCAGCCCCCTGCTGCACCAGCATCTCCAGGCCATCCCAGGTGCGGCATCCCCGTGCCGCTGCCCCCTGCAGCAGGGCTGTGGGCCGGGGGGTGTAAATCAGGTCATAGACGCCGCAGCCCGGCCGCAGTCGATCCAGAGCCGCGGCGCTGAGCGGGGATCGGTTCACGGCCGTGGGGTCGCTGCTGCTGGTCATGCCCACCGGGGTGCAGTTCACCACCAGGTCCGCCTGGGCCAGGGCCTGCAGCAGCGGCGCCTCGTCCGCCGTGCTCCAGGCGAGGGTTTCCAGGCCGGGCAGCCAGGGCTGACAGTCCGCCTGAAAGGCCGCCAGGGCAGAGGCGTTGCGAGCCGCCACGGCGATTGAGCCGAAGCCGAGCTGCTCCAGGGCGGCCAGCACCGCGAGGGCACTGCCACCACAGCCCAGCACCACCGCCCGCCGCTGCTGCCAGTCGTCCTGGCGCAGGGGGGCCAGAAAACCTTCCACATCGGTGTTGGTGCCCAGCCAGCCGCCCTGGGGCCGCCGCACCAAGGTGTTCACCGCCCCCAGCCGCTGCGCCAATGGACTCAGCTCGGCCACCAGGGCGGCCACAGCCCGCTTGTGGGGAAGGGTGACGCTGAGGCCGCGGCAGCCCAGGGCCTCCAGGGCCGGCACCACCGCCGCCAGATCGGCGGCGCTCACCGGCAGGGCCAGGTAGACCCAATCGAGGCCGAGTTCTGTCAGGGCTGCATTGTGAATCGCCGGCGACAGAGAGTGGTGGACAGGATCCCCCAGCACCCCGGCCAGGGCGGTGGAGCCGCCGGGCCCGGACCTGGTGGTGGAAGGGACAGGGGCGGCGGCCTGTTGCGGCTTGGAGGGCGTCGACGACATGTCGGGTCGGTGAGTCTGGGTGGAGTGAGCGGCAGGGCTGCTGGGCGGGAAAGGCACCGAGGCTCGGGTGGATCGGAGCGTTCGGGGGGCCTCCGGGCTGGATCAGCTCAGGCCACCAACTTGTTTGAGCCGCTGGAACCGTAGATGGGCACTGGCTTTCTGCTCCTCACCGCCCTGCCTGCGGTTCGGGAACCACGCCTGGCCGCAGGGGAGGGGCCCTGCTGAAGATGCTTCCAGTCAGATTTCATTCACTCCAGGAGTTAGTAACCCATGGGTAAGGTTGTCGGTATCGACCTCGGCACCACGAATAGCTGCGTCGCCGTGATGGAGGGCGGCAAGCCCACGGTGATTGCCAACGCCGAAGGGTTCCGCACGACTCCTTCGGTGGTGGCTTACACCAAGAACCAGGACAAACTGGTGGGACAGATCGCCAAGCGCCAGGCGGTCATGAATCCCGAAAACACCTTTTATTCGGTCAAGCGCTTCATCGGTCGTCGCGTCGATGAAGTCACCGAAGAATCGAAAGAGGTGAGCTATACGGTTGAGAAGGCCGGCGCCAACGTCAAGATCAAGTCGTCGGTGCTCAACAAGCAATTCGCCCCCGAGGAGATCTCGGCTGAAGTGCTGCGCAAGCTCGCCGAAGACGCCGGTAAGTATCTGGGAGAAACGGTCACCCAGGCGGTGATCACGGTGCCGGCCTACTTCAACGATTCCCAGCGCCAGGCCACCAAGGACGCTGGCAAGATCGCCGGCCTTGAAGTGCTGCGCATCATCAACGAGCCCACGGCCGCCGCTCTGGCCTACGGCCTGGATCGCAAGAGCAATGAGCGCATCCTGGTGTTCGATCTGGGCGGCGGTACGTTCGACGTCTCGGTGCTGGAGGTGGGCGACGGTGTGTTTGAGGTGCTCTCCACCAGTGGTGACACCCATCTGGGCGGCGATGACTTCGACAAGGTGATCGTCGATTACCTGGCCGCCACCTTCAAGGGCAACGAAGGCATTGATCTGCGCCAGGACAAGCAGGCCCTGCAGCGTCTCACCGAGGCGGCTGAAAAAGCCAAGATCGAGCTCTCCAGCGCCACCCAGAGCGAAATCAACCTGCCCTTCATCACGGCCACGCCGGAAGGGCCCAAGCACCTCGACCTCACCCTCACTCGGGCCAAGTTCGAGGAGCTGGCCAGCAAGCTGATTGATCGCTGCCGCGTGCCGGTGGAGCAGGCCCTCAAGGACGCCAAGCTCTCCACCAGCGAGCTCGATGAGATTGTGATGGTGGGTGGTTCCACCCGCATCCCGGCGGTGCTGGAGCTGGTCAAGCGGGTCACCGGCAAGGATCCCAACCAGACCGTCAACCCCGATGAAGTGGTGGCCGTTGGTGCCGCAATTCAGGGTGGTGTGCTGGCTGGAGAAGTCAAGGACATCCTGCTGCTCGATGTCACGCCCCTCTCGCTCGGCGTGGAAACTCTCGGCGGCGTTATGACCAAGATGATCACCCGTAACACCACGATCCCCACCAAGAAATCCGAGGTGTATTCCACCGCGGTGGATGGCCAGACCAACGTGGAGATTCACGTGCTCCAGGGTGAGCGCGAAATGGCCAGCGATAACAAATCCCTGGGCACCTTCCGCCTCGATGGCATCCCGCCGTCCCCCCGCGGTGTGCCCCAGATCGAAGTCATCTTCGACATCGATGCCAACGGCATCCTCAGCGTCACCGCCAAGGACAAGGGCAGCGGCAAGGAGCAGAGCATCTCGATCACCGGCGCCTCCACCCTCAGCGACAACGAAGTCGACAAGATGGTCAAGGATGCGGAGGCTAATGCTTCCGCTGACAAGGAGAAGCGCGAGAAGATCGACCTGAAGAACCAGGCCGAAACCCTCGTCTACCAAGCCGAGAAACAGCTCGGTGAGCTGGGCGACAAGGTGGGCGCTGAAGATAAGGCCAAGGTGGAAAGCTCCTCCGCCAAGCTCAAGCAGGCGATCGAGAGCGAAGACTTCGACACGATGAAGTCTGAACTTGAAACCCTGCAGCAGGCCCTCTATGCCGCCGGTGCCGCTGTTTACCAGAACGCTGCCGCCGCCGATGGTGCTGCTGCCGGTGGCAATGGCAACTCCGCTGGCGCCACCAACGCCGCTGACGACGTCATTGATGCCGAATTCAGCGAGAGCAAGTGAAGCCCGGATGGGGCTGCTTCGCTGGCCCCATCCCGCCTTGATGACCGTGGCACTCGGTCATCAAGGCGTTCTTGCTTCGCCAGAGCAGTGATTGGTCCTTGAGCCTCCCTGATCCGGAGGCTTTTTTGTGCTCAGCGACTGTTGCTGAAGCCCATGGATCAGGTGCCGCCGACGAGGCTCGACGCGCTGAGCTTCCAGGTGCCGCGCTGGCAGGAGCCGATCCGCTCCCTGGTCGGCCAGGGCCAGGGTCGGCCTCTGTTCAGGGCTGCAGTGTCGCCAGGGCGGTGCGCGACTGGGCCAGCACCGGCGCCGGCAAGCTCACGTAGCCGAGGCTGGGCGCACCGGCCTGGGCGCCATCGGAGAGGGTGTAGCCGAACGTCTTCTGCAGAACCGGCAGCTTGGTGCCGTTGCCGCTCTTGTAGAGCAGGATCCAGGAGAAGGTCACGATGGGGTAGCCCGCCTGGGGATTGGGATTGCTGCCGGTGAGATCGGCGCCGAGGTTGATCGCGGCCAGGGCTGCAGCCGCATTCTCCGTATTGGGCTGCAGCATGGCGCCGGCAGCGTTGCTGAGACTGGCTGCCTGCAGCGCCCCTTTGACGTAGGCCGTTTCCACGTAGCCGATCGAGCCATCGAGCTGGCTGAGTTGGGCGGCCACCCCTTCGTTGCCCTTGGCTCCCACACCGGTGGGCCAGGTGACGGCCTTGCCCTGACCCGGGCCTGTCTTCCAGCTGGGGCTGATCGCGGCCAGGTGGGCCGTGAAGTTGGCGGTGGTGCCGGAGCCGTCGGAGCGGAACACCACCTTGATCGGCTTGGCGGTGCAGCCCAGTTGCTGGAAATCGCGGATCTTGCCCAGGAAGATGTCGGCCAGTTGAACCTGGCTGAGCTTCAGCTCGCAGCCCTGGTGGTTGTAGGCCACGGCAATCGCACCGGCTGTCATCGGCAGCTGCACCACGCCCCTGGGCACTTTGGCCAGCTCGGCGGCCTTCATCGGCACATCGCTGGCGGCGAAGTCGACGGTGCCGGCGACGAACTGGCGCACCCCCGCCCCGGAACCCACCGACTGATAGTTGACCCGGCTGCCCTGACCGTCCAGCTCCTGGAACCAGCGCTGGTAGATGGCGGCCGGGAAGGAGGCCCCCGCACCGCTCAGGCCCGGGCTGTTGCAGCCCACCAGGCCAAGACTGGTGGCGGCCAGCAGCAGCACGCCTGGGAGTCTGCGGTGGGCGGACGCAGCCATGCAGGATCAGTACGTTCGGCGTTGACCTTAGGAGTCCGTCTTGCCGGCCTCGATTCGCTCCACCACCCAGGTGGCCGTCGCCGGCGTCAGCAGCACCCCATTGCGGTAATGGCCGCTGGCCAGGAGCACTCCGGAGGCGATCTCCTCCAGCACGGGTGCCGGTCGGGCGATGGGCCTGGGTCTCAGCCCTTGCCAGCGCCGGCGTTCCCGTGCTTGCTGCAGCCAGGCTGGTGCGGTGCCGTTGAGGTTCCGCATGGTCTCGAGGCTGGATTCATCAGCCCGCTGGCCCGGCTCCAGGGTGGCTCCGAGCCAGAAACGCGCGCCGCCGGGCAGATCGGGCCGGGGGATCAGGTTGGTGCCCTGCCAGTGGATCACACCGGGCCAGTTCCACCCTGATGCGCTGGCCGGAGCTGGCTCAGCCTCGTGACGTTCCAGCTCCAGGGCCTGGCCCAGCACCGGTTCCATGGCCAGCTGCTGGCCCAGGCTGGCCAGCAGCTCTGCCTGGCCGAGCCCAGCGGCCAGCACCACCCAGTCGGCCTCGGCGTGGCCGCCGCCTTGAAGCAGCACCCGCCAGCCAGCACCGCTGGGCTTGAGGGCAGCGGCGCTGCCGTGGAGGGTTGAGATCCCCAGCCTGGCCATGTCCTGGCCGATCGCCTCAAGGGCCTGGCCCGGGTCGATCTGGCCGTCGTCCCGGCTGTACAACCCACTGAGGGCACCGCGCGGCAGCTCTGGGCTGAGCGACTCCAGTCGTGCTGGATCCCAGAGCTCCAGGCCCAGCGATTGGCGGCGAGGATCGCTGCTCAGAAGCCGCTGCCGTTCCTGGTCGGCGCCGGTGGCGGCGATCAGCAGCAGCCCCTGGCGCCAGGCGATCGGCAGGCCGTGGGCAGCGAGCTCCTGACGCCAGCGGCCCCAGAGGTCCAGGCTTTGCTGGCGCAGGCGCCAGCCGCGGCCGCTGTTGCGATGGAACACGCGGGCCATCAGCACCCCCAGGGCCGCCTGGCTGCCGTTGAGCTGTCCCGGGCTGGTGCCGGCGTCGATCAGCTGAACCTGATGGCCCCGCAGGCCCAGCCGCCAGGCGCAACCCAGGCCGACCAAGCCGGCGCCGATGACGATGACGCTGCGGGGTTGGGGCCGGGGGTGGGCTGAGGCTGGCTCAGCCGTTGCCATCGGTTCAGACCTGTTTGAGATCGATCTTCACCTGCTCGGGCAGCACCTGGGCATAGAGGCCAAAGCCGCTGGCCACTTTGATGTAGGCCTTGCGCAGGGCTTCGCCGTCCTGGAGGCGGGCGGCCTCATCGAGCTGGGCGAGGGCGGTCTTGAGCTTGTTGGCGCGGGCTTCGGCGTCGGCCTGGTCGGCGGGCAGCAGCAGGCGGTTGATGTAGAGCATCTCGCGGCTCACTTCCTGCATCGGCCCGTGGATCAGGTTGCGGGTGAAGACCCAGTTGCGCTCATTGACCAGAGTGGCCAGTTCGGGCAGGCGATCACGGGCTGCCAGGAAGCCCTCCGCCTGGCGCTCGATCGCGGCGAGGTTCTCGGGGCTGATCGTGGCGGCGGCCTTGGACTGGCTGTCGCAGGCCACCAGGGACACGCTCAACACCACGGCCAGCACCAGCATCAACAGCTGCTTCAGGCCCTGAAGCAGGCGGTTGGCAGGGGAGTGGATGCCCTTCGGACCGGATCCAGCGGCCCCCGCCAGGAGCTGCTCGCCG
>CAIZOZ010000073.1 GCA_903934745.1 uncultured cyanobacterium | reverse complement strand
GCTGCTGGGCCTGCTCAAGCTCGGCCATCGCTGGGCCTGGGTGCGGCCGATCCTGGAGGCCCGGGGCCTGCTGGATCAGGCCCTGTTCGCCCAGCGGGTGGGCTGGCCCGATCAGCTGCTTGGGGCCGCCGCCGCCGTGGCGGCCGAGGAGCAGCCCTACTTCTCGCTGCTGCTGGTGCGGCAGGGGTGGCCCGCGGTGCTTCCATGACCGCTGCCGCTCGCTGAGCCATGGATCCGATCGATGCGATGGCACCGCTCGACTGGCTGGCCTTGCTGCATCCGGTGCTGATGATCCTGTTCGTCTACCCGGTGATCGGCGCCACGATCCGCCTCGGCATCCTGGTGCGGGAGCGGCGGCTCGATATCAATCCCCTGCCGCCGACGGTGGGCACCGAGCACGTCGATCATGGCCGCTGGGTGACCACCGGCGTGGTGGTACTGGTACTGGTGGCGATTCTCTGGTCGTTTTTGAGTGCCTGCGCTGATCCCCAGAGCGCTTCGCTGGCACCGGCGGCCGGACCGCTGCGGATCCCGCTGCTGATCCTGGTGGGGGCTGGTGCCTTGGGCAGCTGTCTGGCCCTCTGGCGGGTGAGGCACCCGGCCCTGCGGGCCAGCTTCGCCCTGCTCTGCTGGGCGGCCCTGCTGGCCCTGGGGTCCCAGCCGGAGGTGTGGCGTCTCAGCGACAACCCCTTCGGTGTTGATTTCTGGCGCTCCCATTACTGGAGCGGTTCGCTGCTGGTGGGGCTGCTGCTGTTCTCCATGGCGGCGCGGCCGGAGATCCAGCAGCGGCCAAGGCTGCGCAAGCTCCATGTCAGTGCCGCCTTCCTGCTGGCGGTGCTGCTGGCGGTGCAGGCGATCACCGGCACCCGCGACCTGCTCACCCAGGGCTTGCTGGGTTAGGGCAGTCCTGCAGCGGCCTGGGCCAACAGGGCCAGCGCCTCAGCCGGGGTGGGGGCCCGCATCAGGGCATGGCGCAGCTGGGGGGCACCGCTGAAGCCCTGGCAGGTCCAGCCCATGTGTTTACGGGCGATCTGCAGGCCCCGCTCGCCCCGGCTGGCCAGCAGGGCCTGGAGCTGCTCCGCCGCCAGGGCCAGGCGCTCGGCGGGCCCCGGTGTGGGCGGCACGGGCCGGCCGTCGAGGGCGGCGGCGATCTGACCCACCAGCCAGGGGGCGCCCAAGCTGCCCCGGCCCACCATCACCCCATCGGCGCCGGTCTGCTCCAGGCAGCGCAGGGCGGCTGCGGGGCTGTCGACATCGCCATTGGCGATCAGCGGGATGGTCAGGCTGCGCTTCACGGCCGCGATCGCCTGCCAGTCGGCGGAGCCGCTGAAGCCTTGCTCGCGGCTGCGGCCGTGCAGGGTGAGCAGCCTGGCGCCGGCCTGTTCGAGCTGCTGGCACCAGTGCACGGCCGTGGCGGTGGTGGCGGCTGGGTCGCCGCTGCCCCCACACCAGCCCAGGCGCGTCTTCACCGTGACCGGGATGGCGACGGCGGCCGCCACGGATTCGACGATGCGCGCCGCCAGCTCCGGTTCGCGGATCAGACCACTGCCGCCACCCTTGCGGGCGATCTTGCGCACCGGGCAACCCATGTTGAGGTCGATCAGGAAGGCGCCGGCCGCTTCGGCGCGGCGGGCTGCCTCCGCCATCGCCGCCGGCCGGTGATCGAACAGCTGTACGGCGATCGGACCGCATTCGGTGGCCAGATCCTCCAGTTTGTGGCGCCCGTGGCCCAGCTCCAGGCTGGTGGCGTTGACCATTTCGGTGTAGAGCAGCGCCTCAGGAGCCCAGCGCCGCACCAGCTCCCGGAAGATGCGATCACTCACCCCCGCCAGCGGCGACTGCAGCACCCGGCAGCGCAGTGAGCGCTCGCTGCCCTGGCCCTGCAGTCGCAGCGGCTGGGGGAACAGCGGGGCTAGCGGGATCGGGCTGGCCGGGGCCAGGCGGGGGGAGGGAGAGGCAACCATTGGCGTCCATTCTCAGCTTCGCTCGGTCACGGCCACAGGCCCATCCACGGACTGGGGGGCTCCAGGGCGATGAAATCTGACGCCTCGCCCGCCTGCGCAAGCCACCAGGCGATCGATCGGCGGTGCCCGTTGCCCCTGGCCGCCGCCGCAGCCCTGTCCCGTGCGGGTCCCAGGCACCTCTGGGCTGCTGAGGCGTCCGGCAGGTCCGGATCGGCCAGCCGGGATCCAGCCGTCGGGCTGGCTTGCTGCGCCAGCCCCCGCCCTCGTCCGCGCGTCAGGCGCCCGGGCCCGCTTCGGGCCACCGCTGGCCGGCGCCGGCGGGGCCACGCCAGATCGACCACGCCAGATGGAGCACGATGGCGGCACTCCCAGGCCCAGCTCCCGTGGCAGCCGCCCCAGTCGCCGATTCCTTCCCCCTGAGCCGGGCGCTGCTGGAAGCGGTGCTGGCCGACCGCACCAGCGATCGCTTCGTGTGTGAACTGATCTGGCCGCGCCTGGGCTATGAGCCCGATGGCTCCGGCACCTGGAGCGCGGGCCCGGCGACGGAGGCCAGCTGGCGGGAGTCCTTCCCGATCGCGCCCCAGCTGATTGCCGAGCGCCCGGCCAGCGTCGCCCTGACCCGCTCGATCCCCCGGGAGCACAAGCAACTGCTCAAGCAGCAGCTGGGCTTCGCCGGCTACACGATCAGCGAGCTCTACCCGCGTCGCACCCGCCGGGCCACGGCGGTGAGCTGGCTGCTGGCCCACCTGGCCGGCCGCGGTGAATCCCTGCCGGAGGGCGGCCCCCTGCCGCCGCTGCTGGAGCTGCCCGCTGATCCGGTGATCGGTCATCCGGGCGATCTGGTGGTGGGTTGAGTCGCCACCGGGCGGTAGGGTCTTACAACGTGTTACGTAGAAGGAATAAGCCGACTTGGCGCTCCCTGTCGTTGCCATCATTGGCCGCCCCAACGTGGGCAAGTCCACCCTGGTCAATCGCCTCTGCCGCAGCCGCGAGGCGATCGTTCACGATCAGCCTGGCGTCACCCGCGATCGCACCTACCAGGAGGGCTACTGGGGTGACCGCACCTTCCGGGTGGTGGACACCGGTGGACTGGTGTTTGACGACGACAGCGAGTTTCTGCCGGAAATCCGTGAGCAGGCCAACCTCGCCCTGGCCGAGGCGGCCGTGGCGGTGGTGATCGTCGATGGCCAGCAGGGGCACACCGCCGCCGATGCTTCGATCGCCGAATGGCTGCGCGGCCAGGGGGTGCCGGTGCTGCTGGCGGTGAACAAGTGTGAATCGCCGGATCAGGGTCTGGCCATGGCCGCCGACTTCTGGACCCTGGGCCTGGGCGAACCATTCCCGATTTCGGCCATCCATGGCGCCGGCACCGGTGAACTGCTCGACAAGGTGATCACCTTTCTGCCCCCCACCCCCGAGGTGGAGGTGGAGGCGCCGATTCAACTGGCGATCATCGGCCGGCCCAATGTGGGCAAATCCAGCCTGCTCAATGCCATCTGCGGAGAGAACCGGGCGATCGTCAGCCCGATCCGCGGCACCACCCGCGACACGATTGACACCACGATCGAGCGCGAGGGCCACACCTGGAAACTGCTGGATACGGCCGGCATCCGCCGCCGCCGCAGTGTGGATTACGGCCCGGAATACTTCGGCATCACCCGCAGCTTCAAGGCGATTGAACGCAGTGATGTCTGCGTGCTGGTGATCGATGCCCTCGATGGCGTCACCGAGCAGGATCAGCGCCTGGCCGGTCGTATTGAGGAGGAGGGCCGCGCCTGCGTGGTGGTGGTGAACAAGTGGGATGCGATCGAGAAGGACAGCCACACCCTCTCGGCGATGGAGAAGGAACTGCGGGCCAAGCTCTACTTCCTTGACTGGGCGGCGATGCTGTTCACCTCGGCCCTTTCCGGTCAGCGGGTCACGGCCATCTTCCCCCTGGCCAAACTGGCGGTCGAGCAGCACCGTCGCCGCGTCACCACCTCGGTGGTGAATGAGGTGCTGGAGGAGGCCCTGCGCTGGCGTTCGCCGCCCACCACCCGCGGCGGGCGCCAGGGGCGTATTTATTACGGCACCCAGGTGGCCACGCGGCCGCCCAGCTTCACCCTGTTTGTCAATGATCCCAAGCTGTTCGGCGAAACCTACCGGCGCTATGTGGAACGCCAGATCCGCGAGGGGCTCGGTTTTGAAGGCTCACCCCTGCGTCTGTTCTGGCGCGGTAAGCAGCAGCGCGACGCCGAGAAGGAGCTGGCCCGTTCCCAGTCCCGCAGCCACTGAGGCCATGGCCCGGGAGCGCCGCTGATGGACTGGCTGCGCCAGCTGCCGATCGGTCAGTACGTGGACACCAGCGCCGCCGGGGCGGCCAGCTGGCTGCAGCGGTTGGATCCACGCCTCAAGCTGGCCTGGACCCTGGCCTTCCTGGTGACGCCGATTCTGGCCGGTCCGATCTGGCGCGTCTCGCTGGTTGGCCTGCTGCTGCTGATCACCTGCTGCAGCGGGCTGCCGCTGCGCCTTTGGGGGCGGAGTGTGCTGGTGTGGCTGGCGCTGGCCTTGCTGGTGGGCTCGCTGGCCACGATGTTGCCGGCCGGTGAGGCCTCACCCACCACGCTGCAGCGCCCGCCCACGGAGCTGCGTCTCGCCCCCGCGGAGCGCCCCGGCAGCCCGGCGCCCGAACGCCTCGGCCTCACCTGGGAGCTGGTGCATTGGGGCCCTCTGCAGCTGGGCCCCTTGCCCCTGGGCCCGATTGTCGTGACCCGCAAGTCGGCGCGGCTGGGCCTCAACAGCGCCACGCTGCTGTTCACCCTGATTCACAGCGCCAACCTGCTGCTGCTCACCACCCCCCCCGAAGCCCTGGTGTGGGCCATTGATTGGTGGCTGATCCCGCTGGGGCGGCTGGGGTTGCCGGTGGAACGACTCGGTTTCATCCTGTTGCTGGCGCTGCGCTTTCTGCCGCTGGTGCAGGAAGAGTTTCAGAACCTGCTGCGCTCGCTGGCCACCCGCGCTGTCAACCTCAAATCGCTGGGCTGGAAGGCGGGTCTTGGCCTGGCGCTGGCCGTGGGGGAGCGCCTGCTGGCGAATGTGTTGCTGCGCGCCGAGCAGGGGGCTGAAGCGCTGATGGCCCGCGGCGGTCGTTGGTTGGCGCCCGAAAGCCTGCATCAGCCCGCCCCGAGCGCGGTGCTGCCGACCGTGCTGGCGGCTGCGGCGCTGCTGCTGCTGCTGGGGCTGCGGCTGCGCCTGGGTGCGGCCTGATCGCCCCAGCTGGTGGATGGTCTTCACCATGGCATCGCCGGGCAGGAGCGGAGCCCTCCGGTTGGAGCCGGGAGCGGCCCGATCAGCGCCCAGCCCGAGGCCCTGACGTCCCGGCCGAAGCAGGCCTGAGCCGCCCTGGCTCTTCCAGGGTTGGTCGGGCTTCAGGCGACGGTGTGGCGGGCTCGCCTGAACGCCGTGGGGTTGAATAGGCCCAGTTCGTCTGGCGATGTGAGTTCCGAGCGCTACCTGAATCACCCGACCTTCGGGATGCTCTATCGGGTTGCCCCCGTCGCGGAGAGCAAGGATCTGTTTGCCACCCTCTACGCCCAGCGGATCTTTTTCCTGGTGACGCTGCAGAGTCGTGGCGCGATGTTTGAGGTGATCCCCCTGATGGATGCCCGCCATTTCGCTGAGCAGAATCTTGCCCGCGCCCGCCGTGAAAGCCCCGAGGTGCTGGCCCGCTGGCGGCAGCTGTTCGACCAGACCTTCATCTGATGACCAGCGGCGCCCTGGCCGCTCGTCTGGCTGAGCTGCGCCGGCAGTTGCCTCCCGCCACCCAGCTGCTGGCCGTCAGCAAAGGGCAGGACGCGACGGCCATCCGGGAGGCGGTGGCGCTGGGACAGCGCAGTTTTGGCGAAAGCCGACTGCAGGAGGCGCAGGCCAAACAGGAGCAGCTCGCCGATCTGGGCCCCCTTGACTGGCATTTCATCGGTCGGCTCCAGGCCAACAAAGCCCGGGGGGTGCTGCGCCATTTCGGCACCATCCACTCTGTCGATAGCCTCGAGCTGGCCCAGCGGCTGCAGCGGATTGCCGCTGAAGAGGGCCTGGCGCCGGCGGTGCTGTTTCAGGTGAAACTCAGGCCTGATCCTGCCAAAACCGGCTTCAGCGCCGCCGAGTTCCGCCTGGCCTGGCCGCTGTTGCGTGCTCTGGCGCCCCTGCGGCCCGTGGGCCTGATGACCATCGCCCCCCTGGCCCTCACCCTGGCGGAGCGCCGCCAGCTCTTTCAGGAGTGTGCCGATCTGGCGGCGGAGCACGGCCTGGAGCAGCTGTCGATGGGCATGAGTGGTGACTGGCCGGAGGCGGCGGCAGCCGGCAGCACCTGGGTGCGGCTTGGTACCACGTTGTTTGGGGTGCGGCCAGGGGGGCAGCCGCCTCAGGGGCCAGAAACGCTGACGAACACCGGCTGAGAGGTTGCCACCGCTGGCGTGGGACGCTATTCAGGTCTGAAGCATCCATCCAGAGGCTATCCGTGTCGTTGTTTTCCCGTCTGCGTGCCGTCGTCTCCGGCGATGACTATCTCGATGGCGAATACGACGACGAGCTCGACTACGACTCGGGTGATGAGGGCGAGCCCGCCCCCACCAGTCGCAGTCTCGGTAGCAGCAGTCTCGGCAGCAGCAGCAGCGCCCTGGCTCTGAGTGAGCCCTTCGGCAGCGACGACCCCTTCGCCGGCACCAACGTGATCGGCATGCCGGGCCTCTCCACCGCGGCCGTGGAGGTCTGCCTGATGGAGCCCCGCAGCTTTGATGAGATGCCCCGGGCGATCCAGGCCCTGCGCGAGCGCAAAACGGTGATTCTCAATCTCACGATGATGGAGCCCGACCAAGCCCAGCGGGCCGTCGATTTCGTCGCCGGTGGCACCTTCGCCATTGACGGCCATCAGGAGCGGGTGGGCGAAAGCATCTTCCTGTTCGCTCCCAGCTGTGTCACCGTCACCACCGCGGGTGGTGAAGACACCGCTTCCCCCACGGTCACCGCCGGCCGCATCCCCCATGAGCCCCAGGACGCCGCCCCAAGTCCCGCCTGGGGCCGCAAGGATGATCTGGTCTGACGACCGGAGCACCAGTGCATCCGCTGATCTCGGTTCCGGCGGGGTCGACGCTGCTGAAATCGGTGTGATCGGCCTGGGGCGGATGGCCCAGGCGCTGGTGTTGCCCCTGATCGAAGCCGGACTGATCGACCGTGAACGGCTGCGGGCCGTGGTGGCCAGCGAGGCTTCCGCCCAACGGCTGCGCCAGAGCCATCAGCTGGCGGTGAGCACCGATCCCCTGCAGGCCTGGCAGGCGCCGGTGGTGCTGCTGGCGGTCAAGCCCCAGCAACTGGAAGCGGTGGCCACGGCTTTGGGTGCCGTCGCTGAGGGCCCTCGCCCCCGGCTGTTGATTTCGGTGCTCGCCGGTGTCACCCTGGCTCGGTTGCAGCGCCTGTTTCCCAGCTGCCGCTGTGTGCGGGCTGTGCCCAACACTCCTTGCCTGGTGCGGGCGGGGCTCACCGGCCTGGCCTGGGGGGAGGGCGTGAGCGCCGAGCAGCAGGAGTGGGTGCGGCTGTTGTTTGCCCGGGTGGGGGAGGTGCTGGAGCTGCCCGAGCCCCAGCTCGATGCCTTCCTGGCCCTCACCTCCTCCGGTCCGGCCTTTGTGGCGCTGGTGGCGGAGGCCATGGCCGATGGCGCCGTGGCCGCCGGCCTGCCCCGGAGTCTGGCCCAGCACCTGGCGCATCGCACCCTGGCGGGCACTGCGGCCCTGCTGCAGGAGCGGGAACTCCATCCCGGCCAACTCAAAGACATGGTGACCAGCCCGGCCGGCACCACAATCGCCGGCTTGCGGCATCTGGAGCGAGCCGGGTTGCGCTCGGCCCTGATCGAGGCGGTGCTGGCCGCCGCCGAGCGCAGCCGCGAGCTGGCCTAGGCAGCAGACCCTGCAGCCCAGCCGCCGGAAGCACTGCTACGCAGCAGCTGAGCGGCCAAGAGCAAGTCCGCCCAACGGGCAGCGAAGCAGCGGTTCGGGGCTGTTTCAGTTTTCGTGGGCGTTGCCGTTTTCGTTGGCGTCGGCGATGGCAGCGGCAGCCTTGTCAGTAGCAGCCTTGTCAGCAGCAGCCTTGGCGGCGCCCAGTCGGGGCTCCTGGCCGGCCAGGAGGCGTTGCAGGTTGCTGCGATGGCGCCACACCACCAGCACGGTGGTGAGCACCGCCAGCAGCAGGTAGGCCGGCCGCAGGCCGCTGTCGCCGAACCAGGCCAGCATCAGCGCCGGTAGGGCCAGGGCCGCCACCACGCTTGAGAACGAAACGATGCGGCTGAACGTGAGCATCGCCAGGAAGATGCCGAAGCAGGCCAGGCCCACGGGCCAGGTGAGGCCCAGCAGCATGCCGAGGCCGGTGGCCACCGCTTTGCCGCCCTTCCAGCCCAGCCACAGCGGCCAGATATGACCGGCCAGGGCCGCCAGGCCGGCCGCCACCACCCACCAGTCGCTGCCGGCGTCGTAGCCGATCGGTTGCAGCAGGGTCTTGGCCAGCAGCACCGCCAGGCTGCCCTTGAGCACATCCACCACGAACACCGCCAGGGCCGGCCCTTTGCCCAGCACTCGCAGCACGTTGGTGGCCCCGGTGGAGCCCGATCCCTCCTGGCGGAGATCGAGGCCGGCCAGCCAGTGGCCCGCCAGCCAGCCGCTGGGGATCGAGCCGAGCAGATAGCCGGCCACCAGCACGAAGAGGTTCAGCAGCATGGGGCTTTGTCGAAACGCAGAAAGAAGGAGTTAGGGCTGGGGCTTTCGCCTGGAATCAGGGGAGTTGACCTTGGCCTTGGGCCGGGGCTTTGGCCACGAGTTTGGTCATTGGCTGGGGCTTCGGCCTGGACTCAGGGGGTTTGATCTTTGGTTGGGCTGGGGCCTGGGCCTGATGGGTTTGGCGCTGGTGGTCCCAGACCCAGCCAGGCTTTGGTCAGGGGGGATGCTGGTGGTGGATTGCAGCTTGTCTCAGGGGCTGGTGTCAGAGGCGCTTCGGCCCTGGGTCTGGCTGTTGTCTCTACACAGGGGCGTGCCGGTTGAGGCCGGCCTCAGTAGAGATCCTCTTCAAGCACCAGCTCGTCGGGGCCGGCGGCGAAGGCCAGCCAGAGGGGGAATTGCAGCAGGGGGATGTCCACCACCCGCTCGGCGGCATCGATAACGATGAACGGCAGCTCACCCCGTTCCTCCAGTCGATCGGCCCGCTCGATTGCCGCCTCGGAGCGCTCGAACAGCACGATGCCGCTGCTGGGGCCGAAGTCGTCGCGGCTGAGGCCCAGGCAATCCTGCAGGCCGCGGCGCCATTCCCCCAACCGCTCCGGCTGGCCGGCCAGCACCAGGGTCTGGAAGCGATCGCCATAGAGCTCGCCGAGAATGGCGATCGCGGCGGCGGCGATCAGCACGTTGCGATTGCGGCTGCCGCTGCTGGGCTGGGCCCCCCGGCCCCCTTGGCTGAGAAACCAGTCGTCCAGCAGGGCGGCGCCGCCGGGCTCCAGGGTGCGTCGCAGTTTCCAGGGATCGGCATTGAAATCCGGCTGGCCGCCGTAGCGCTTTAGCAGACTGCGGATCAGGGCTTCGTCCTGGCTGAACAGTCCGGCGGCGGCTGGCGGGGAGAGTTCAGGGGCGCTGGTGGCCTCCTGTTTATCGAGCGGCGAAGGCTGCACCAGCACCGGCTGGGCCACCAGCTCGATCTGTTCGGCCGCCACCGCTAGATCCTGAAGCGCCCCCACCAGGTACTCCTGGAAGCCTTTCATGCGGCGGGCGATGCCATCGGACTGGCCGCTGAAGCTGCTGGCGATCTGCTGCTGAATCTGGCTGCGGCGTTGCTCGAGGCCAGCGATCTCCTGCTCCAGGGCCTGGCGCCGCTGGCTCAGCTCCCGCAGGGCGAGCTCCAGCAGCGCATCGCGGGCCGGGCCAGCTGGTGGGGCTGGGGGCGGCAGCACAGTGGCGGACTGCCCCAGGGCTGCTGCTTCTGCGTCGCCCGCGGCTCGGGGCGAGTCCGGCGCTGGTGACTCGCTCCAGTCCGTTGCCGCGTTCATCGCAGGTGACATGGCCGGTGCGGCGGGTTCCGGCTGGGCGAGGGGCGCCAGATCGGGGCTACTGGGCTGGTCGGTCATGGCGTCGTCGCGGCGGCCAGATGGGCCAGGCGCAGCTCCAATTGCTGGCGCAGAACACTGGCGTCAAACAGGACCGGCAGGAAGTGGATGCTGCGCTGTTCGCGGAAATAGAACAGCACCGGCAGCGGCGGCCAGAAGAGGGTCCAGCTGAGCCAGCTCTCGTAGGGAAAGCGGCGGATCTCCGTCGCGCCGCGCCACACCACCAGATCCGCAGCGGCGAACTCCAGTCGCAGCGTTCGGGCCTGCAGCAGCAGGAAGCCGCCGAACAGCACCAGGGCCAGAGTGAGCCAGCGCACCCCACTCCAGAGGGGGGTGGCCAGCAGGCAGGCGGGCCCCAGCACGGTCACGCCCAGGGGCACCCAGTAGCGGGGCTCGAGGCTGACATCAGCATCGGTCGGAACGCTGGCTTGGACTGGGGAATCGGTGCTGGACATGGGAAGCACCCAAGGCTCCCCATGCTGCCATCCCAGCCAAAAGGTCCCAGGTTGACCAGAGCGAGCCTGGGGCAGGCGCTTTCTGGTTGCCTGAGCGGCTGGCAGGAGGGCTGCGGCGGTTCGCGGCGTTCGGATCCAGCGCCGATCTGATCCAGGCAGGGCCTCAGGTTCCGAACAGCACCTGGGTGAGCACCACGTCCACCAAAGCCACCGTCACCAGGATCATCACCACGGCGCCGGTGGTGCTGGTGCCCACCTCCTTGGGACCACCGCGGGTGGTGAGGCCCCAGCCACAGGACAGCACGGCAGTCAGCAGGCCGAAGACCAGGGCCTTGAGCAACATCGAGGGCAGGTCGTTGGGCTCCATCCAGGTGCGCACCGAGTTCCAGAACACCGCTGGCGGCACGCTGTAGAGCATGGTGCTGCTCATCTGACCCGACCAGATCGCCACCCAGAAGAACAGCAGGCACTGCACCGGCGACATCACCACCATCGCCAGCACCCTGGGCACCACCAGGTATTCCACCGGGTCGGTGCGCAGCATGGTGATCGCATCGATCTGCTCGGTCACCTTCATGGTGCCGAGCTGGGCGGCATAGGCCGTGGCCACCTTGCCGGTGAGCAGCGTGGCGGTGAGCAGCGGCGCGATCTCGCGTGAGAGGCCAAGGGCCAGCAGGCCGCCGATCGCCGCATTGGCCCCCTGTTTGGACAGCTCAGCCGCCACCTGGATGTTGAACACCGTGCCGGCGGCCAGACCGGTGATCAGCACGATCAGAAAGCTGCCGGGACCAGCCTCCAGCAGTTCCTGCACCAGGTCGGTCATGCTGATGCGGCCATGGGCGATGGCGCTGACAGCCTGGCCGCCGATCATCAGGCTGCTGCCAAGGCGCATCAGCCAGCGGGGGGCCCTCATGACTGGACTCCAGCCTGCAGCCGATGCAGGCCCCGTTCCGGCCAGCGCCGCATCACCACCAGGCCCAGCACGATCAGCAGGGCGGGGATCAGGCCCATGCAGAGCCGGATCGCCACCAGGGCGCTGGTGGGTTGCAGGATCTCCAGCCTGGCCTGGTACCCACTCAGGCTCATCAGGTTGCCGAAGAAGAAGAGGGCGAAGCTAATGCAGATCTTCTGGGTGAACACCATCCAGGCGCTGTACTGGCCGGCCGGTCGCTCTGGATCGACATCAATCGCATCCGGCAGCAAGGACCAGGGGATCAGGTAAGCAGTGGCGGCACCGACACCGGCGGTCATGATGGTGAGCACCAGCAGAGCCAGCCGCACCCCGTTGGCGAGCGAGCCGGTGGGATGAACGGCCGCATCCAGGGGTGGCAGCATCATCGCGGCCAGACAGCCGACGATCCAAAGAGTCGTACCCCAATGGAGGGCGCGGATGCGGCCCAGGCGCTGCGAAACCAGATTCCAGATCCACAGACCGCCGAGGCTGCTGAGGATGAAGGGCATCAGGATCCAGTTGCTCCAGCTTTCCGGCAGGTGCATCACCACCGGCAGATAGATCAGCGCAGCGGTCTGCATCAGCTGCAGGGCGCACCACAACAGCAGGTACAGGCCCAGCACCATCAGGAAGCGGCCGTTGCTGCGCACTCGCTGCAGCAGGCGGCGGGTGCTGCCCGGTTCACTGGTGGGTGTCTGACAGTTTTTGGCCTGGGGGGCCAGGCCCCAGCTGCAGATCAGGGTGGCCACGGTGATGATCACCCCCGAGAGCATCCCCACCCGCCAGTAGCTGGCCGCATCGGCGTGGTCGCGCAGCAGCAGGCCGCCCAGCAAGGCCCCCACCAGCGTGGCGATGATTGATCCGGTGAACCGGGCCGTATTCAATCTGGTGCGCAGGGAGACGCTGGTGGTGAGCTCCGCCGCCAGGGCCGAATAGGGCAGGTTCACAGCCGTGTACAGGCTGTTGGCCACCATCGAGATCAGCACGAAGATTGCGAATTTCAGCCACAGACCACCGGGTGGCACCCACCACATCAACGCCATGGCAAAACCCAGGGGCACGGCGCTGCCGACGATCCAGGGCAAGCGGGGGCCCCAGGGGGTCTTGGTTTTGTCACTCAGCCAGCCGATCACCGGGTCATTGATCGCATCCCAGAGGCGGGCCAGCATCAGCACCAGGCCGGCCATCCAGGGCGGCATGCCTACGGCTGAGGTGTAAAAAATGAACAGATAGAAACCGATCAGGGAGGCGGCCATGCCGGTGCCGGCATCGCCCATGCCATAGGCCCAGAGCATGCGGCCGCGGGGCCCGGGCCCTAGATCGGCCGGATCGATGTAGCCCGTGCTGCCGCCGTGGTCACTGCTCACGGGAGCCTGGGGGGAGGTGGGGGGCAAGGCTGGGGCGGACCGGCGGAGGTCATAATGCTGCAACCCTGCCCCTTGGCCAGGGACCGGACCCAGGTTCGGCAGGCTCCACCTCAGGGGCCTTCATCAGCACAGCGGTCACCCTTCGGGGCGTACATCTGTATCAGTGCGGGCGTAGTTTAGTGGTAAAACCTCAGCCTTCCAAGCTGATGATGCGGGTTCGATTCCCGCCGCCCGCTTACTTTTCTGACATCCTGCAGGTGGCTTAGGGCCATGGGGGCAACAGGCTTTTAGCCTGCTGATTGTGGGCGATCAGCTAGGCGCTCGTCGGCGTCTTGGAGATGGGGTAATCCTGATCAAGCAGCATCGTTGGGCTGAGCTGTCGGGAAGTGGCCATGGCGATGTTTGCGCTCAGCTTGGGGCTGCCGCAGCGGCGGTTCAGCCTCTGCGCTCAGGTGGTGGCCACCGGCTGCGGGTGCTCCTGGCGGCTCAGATCTCCAGCCGCTGCCAGATCACATCCAGGTTGGCCCGGTGCAGGTCGGTGGCGAAGCATTCGGCCAGTTGCGCGGCCGGGAGCAAGCTGCTGACTTCGGGATCGGCCTCAAGATTGGCGCGGAAGTCGCCACCTTCGCGGTTCCAGGCGCTGTGGGCATGGCGCTGCACGATCCGATAGGCCTCTTCGCGGTTGATTCCGGCCGCCACCAGGGCCAGTAGCACCCGCTGGCTGAACACCACACCGCCGTAGACGTTGAGGTTGCGGGTCATGTTCTCGGGGTAGACGCCCAGCCCCTTCACCACCTCGGTCATCTCGCGCAGCATGAAGTGCAGCGTGACTGAGCAGTCCGGCAGCATCATCCGCTCCACCGAGCTGTGGCTGATGTCGCGCTCATGCCAGAGAGCGACGTTTTCCAGGGCCGCCACGGTGTAGCTGCGCAGCACCCGCGCCAGGCCGGAGATGCGCTCGCTGCGGATCGGATTGCGTTTATGGGGCATGGCGGAACTGCCCTTCTGTCCCTTGGCGAAGTTCTCCTCCACCTCCAGCACATCGGTGCGTTGCAGATTGCGGATCTCGGTGGAGAAGCGTTCCAGAGAGGCGCCGATCAAAGCCAGGGTCTGCACATATTCAGCATGGCGATCGCGGCCGATCACCTGGGTGCTGGCCGCATCGGGCACCAGGCCCAGCAGACGGCAGGTGATCGCCTCCACCTCGGGATCGGTGTTGGCATAGGTGCCCATGGCGCCGCTGATCTGGCCGACGGACACCACGGTTTCGAGCCGCGCCAGGCGCTCGCGGTTGCGCTCAGTTTCGGCCAGCCAGCCCGCCACCTTGAAGCCGAAGGTGATCGGCTCGCCATGGATGGCGTGGGAGCGGCCGATCATCACGGTGTCTTTATGGGCCCGGGCCAGCAGCCGCAAGGCTGCGGCCAGTTGATCCAGTTCGGTGCGGAGCACCGCCACCGAGCGCTTGAGCTGCAGGGCCAGGCCCGTGTCCAGCACATCGGAGCTGGTCATGCCCACGTGGATGTAGCGCCCGGCATCCCCAACGTGTTCGTTGACGTTGGTGAGGAAGGCGATCACGTCGTGGCGCACTTCGGCCTCAATTTCCAGGATGCGCTCCACCTCAAAGGCGGCCTTGGCGCGGATCGTGGCGAGCGCCTCAGGTGGCACGCGGCCCAGTTCGCACTGGGCGGCGGTGGCGGCGATCTCCACATCCAGCCAGCTCTGGAACTTCGCTTCCTCACTCCAGAGGCCGCCCATCTCGGGCAGGGTGTAACGCTCGATCAAGGGCCAGCGCGTGGCAACGTCGCCCCCAACCTATCGGGCGACCCTCAGACCACCGTGGTCAGCTGGCGATGGGCCACTTCCCAGTGCACGAGGTTGCCCCAGCTTTGCTGTCGCACCCAGCAGCGCCCGCCGCGGCACTGGATCAGCTGGAAGGGAGGCAGGTCGTCGGGCTGGTTGTGGAGCCGCACGAAGCTGCCTGGTCTGAGCAGCTCCAGCACGTTGCTGCCCCGATGGCCATGGGGAGGGCCGAGGCTGCGACTGGTCGTCACCAGCTCCGGTGCGCTCAGGGTGCTGGATCGAGCTGGGCCCATGGAAGGCTCTGACCTGCGGTTCGGGCCATCTTCTGTTGGTATCCACTTGAACAGGTGGGGCTTTGGCTTTATTTCCGTTTCCCGTGTGGTTCGATAACGGAACCAACACCCGGCCGCTCCGGCCGGACGGGATGTTCCCCATGGCCCGCAGGCAGCGGCTCGATCTTGAACTGGTGGCCCGGGGGCTCGCTGTCAGTCGCCAGCAGGCCCAGCAACTGATTCGCGGTGGCCGGGTGCGCAGTGGCGATCGGGTGCTCGACAAGCCCGGTGTCGACGTGGCGGCCGAGCTTGATCTGGAGGTGGAGCAGCCGCCTCGCTTTGTCTCCCGTGGTGGTGAAAAGCTGGTGGCGGCTCTGGAGCAGTTGCCGATCCAGGTGGCCGGGCGCGTTTGCCTCGATGGCGGCATCTCCACCGGCGGCTTCACCGATTGCCTGCTGCAGCATGGGGCCCGCCGTGTCTACGGCATTGATGTCGGCTATGGCCAGACCGCCTGGAGTCTGCGCACCGATCCGCGCGTGGTGCTGCGGGAGCGCACCAACCTGCGCCATCTCAGCCCGGACGCTCTCTACGGGCCTGAGGATCCCTGGCCGGATCTGGCCGTCGCCGATGTCTCCTTCATTTCGCTCACCCGGGTGCTGCCGGCCCTGGGGGCGTTGCTGCGGCCCGCGATCAGCGCGACTGAGGCCAGGGAGCTGGCCGGGTCCGCGGCGGGAGCTGTGGCTGGGGTGGAAGCGCTGCTGCTGGTCAAACCCCAGTTCGAGGTGGGGCGTTCCCGGGTGGGCAAGGGGGGGGTGGTACGCGATCCGGCCGCCCATGTGGATGCGATCGAAACGGTGCTGGCCGCGGCGGTGCAGCTGGGTTGGGAGGCGGCCGGCCTGGTGGCTTCACCGCTCACCGGTCCGGCTGGCAATCACGAATACCTGCTCTGGCTGCGCATGCCGATGGGCTCCCCCGGGGCGGCAGCCAGCTCAGCAGAAGCGGCCGCCTCGCCGCAAGATGCGGGAGGTCAGAACGTTGCAGCTGAAGACCAGCCCAGGGCGGAGGGTAGTCCGAGCGCTCAGGCCCAGGGCCCGCTGGATCACCCCCAGATTCGTGCCTTGGTGCAGCGCACGCTCAGGGGTGCCTAGAGGTTGCCGGCCGCCCCGGGCGGGGGCAAGGCGCCGGCAACACCAGGTTCAGATGGCGCTGCTGTCGCGATCGCCGGTGCGGATGCGGATGACGGAATCAATCGTGCTGATGAAGATCTTGCCGTCGCCGATTTCGCCGGTGCGAGCCGCATCCTGGATCGCGTTCACCACCGTGTCGATCCGATCGTCATCGACGACGATCTCGAGTTTCAGCTTTTGCAGGAATTCAACGGTGAACTCCGAACCGCGGTAGCGCTCCACCTGGCCCTTCTGGCGCCCGAAGCCACGCACCTCGCTCACCGTCATGCCGACGATGCCTGCATTCACGAGCGCGATCTTGACGTCCTCCAGTTTGAACGGACGGATGATGGCCTCGATTTTCTTCATGGATGCGGGGGGCGGCGGTGGGAACTCGGAAAAGGATCCTGGCAGCTGGTGGCGGCCGATGGGCCGTTGGTAGCCGATTCAGTGGGGCTGAAGCCGTTGGCACCGATCCAGTTGGACTGGCTCGGTCTGTGTTCGGTTTGAACGCTTCAGGCTTGCCGATCCAGATTGACGGATTCTGGCTGATTCCTGGAGGCCGGCTCAGGTTTTCTGACTCGGTCTGGCGGGGATCAAGCGGGCAGAATTCAGTCGTTCAGGACTCAGTTGGGCTGAGCTTGGT
>CAIZOZ010000072.1 GCA_903934745.1 uncultured cyanobacterium | reverse complement strand
GGCTGGGGATGGCGATCAGCCCCACCAGCACGATCAGGATGCTGCAGACGGTGGTGAGGACCGGCCGCTTGATGAAATTATCGGAAAGCGACATGGCGGTCTCAGTTGCTGGGGCCGCTGCCGGCCACCTTGACGGGAATCCCGGATCGCAGCAGGGCGGTGTTGCTGACAACCACCTGATCCCCCTTGTTCAGCCCCTGCAACACCGGGACGGCACCACCCTGCATCGGGCCGAGCCGCACCGGGACCTGCACGGCGATCGGCGTGCTGCCGGGCAGCTTCTCCAGCGCCTGCTTCTGGGCAGGCAGCACCTGGTCGGAAGCCTTGATCTTCGCCAGCACCTGACGCAGTGGATAGAGCTTGAAGACAAAGGACTGGGAGGCCTTCATCTGCACAGCCTGGGCAGGCACCGCCAGCTCTTCCGAAGCGCCGGTGATGATGCGGTTCTTGACGAATTGACCGGTTTTCAACTCGCCACTGAGGTTGGGGAACACGGCTTTCACCAGCACCGTGTTGGGCGACGAGCTTTGATCGCTCTCGCCGTAATAAGGGGAGATGAAGACCACCCGGCCCACACCCCGCACCGGAGGATTGCCCTGGCTCTCCACGGTCACCGGCAGCCCCAGTCGCACCTGACCCGCCTGGGTCGCCGGCACATCCATCAGGGTCCAGAGCATGGCGTTGTTGACGATCCCCGTAATCGCCTGCCCCTTCTGCACGAAGTCACCCAGCTTGACGGTGTCGAGATTGCCGAGAATGCCGTCGATCGGGGCGGTGACGAACTTGTAGCCAAGGGTGGCGGCATTGGCCCGGACCTGATCCCGGGCCTGCAGTGCCTGGGTGACGTAGTAATCGCGGTCCTTGGTGGACACCGCACCCTGGTCGTTGAGGAAGATGTAGCGCAGGGCATTGGCCCGATCCTTGACCGCCTCCGCGCGGCTGGCGTCGAGGGTGGCCGACTCCTGCACGTTGTCGAGCACCAGAATCGGCTGGCCCGCCTTCACCCGCTGGCCCTGGCTGGCCAGGATGCGCACCACCCGGCCATCGGCCTCAGGGCGCATCACCACGTTGCTGGTGGATTGAATGCGACTGACCACATCGATGCCCGGGGCAAAACGGCCCGGAGACACGATCACCGCCTGCACGCTGAGGGGCTGCTGGGCTTTGGGGGCCTGACCACCGCAGGCGCCGAGCAGACCCAGCAGGGGCAGGCTGGCCAACCCAAACCGTGGCCAGCACACAAGCGCAGCAGAAGGGGGCTGGGAAGCCGGCCGGCGCACAGGGTTTCGACGACGTAACGCTGGCAAGTTACCGGAAAACCGCGACCGATCCCGGCCGGCGCAACCAATCCAGGGATTGATCATCGAACCTGCACCGGCTGGCCGTGACGCAGGCTGAGCAGATTGGCGACGATCACCGGCTCCTCCAGGCTCAGACCCTGAAGAACTGGGTAGCGGTTGTGCTGCAGCGATCCCAGCCGCACCGGCGTCTGCAGGGCGAAGCGGGTGCCAGGGGGCATCCGGGCGGCGGCGGCGAGATCGGCACGGCCGGGGCGTTGCCGCAGGCGCGCCAGAGCGCCGACCGCATAAACAAAATTCTGGCCCGAAATCTGGGTGACGGCGGTGAACGGCACCGAGGGCTGACGACTGCTCTCAAGGATCAGGCGCGTGCGCGTGCGCAGGCCATTCCGCAGGCGTTGGCCACGGTTGTCGAATTCGGCCTTGGCCAACAGCGACTGGCTGCCAGGCACCACAGCGGGATCGATCGAACGCAGCGGTGCCTGGGCCAGCGGTCGGTTCGTGGCCGGATCCATCAGGATCACCATCTGCCCGAGGCGCAGGCGGGGGGCATAGAGGGCGGGCACCTCCACCCGGGCCAGGAGCCGGTCGTTGCGGATCAAACTGGTGAACGGCACGCCGACCTGAATCACATCCCCCTGTTTCACCAACAGATCGCCAACAATGCCGTCGATCGGTGCCCGCAGATCGCGGAAGGCCAGATCGGCGCGGCGGGCGATCAACTCCTGGCGGGAGGAGATGTAGCGCTGGCGGAACTCATCACGCTGGAAGGCACTGGCGGCCCCCTGTTTCACCAGATAGTCGTAGCGCTGGTAATTGAGACGATTGGTCTCGACCTCCGCCTGCAGCCGAGCCACCTCGGCCCGGCTTTGGGTCTGATCCAGCACCAATAGCAGCTGCCCCTGGCGCACTCGCTCTCCCTGCTGCACCAGCAGGCGCTCGATCCGGCCACTGGCCTGGGCCGCCAGAGCCACCTCTTTCAGCGACTCCAGGGTGCTCATCGTCTCGATGCTGTCACTGAAGGAGCTGAGCGCCACCGGCGCCACCTGCACCGGCAGAATCCGCGGTGCAGCGGCCTTGTCCGCCGCACATCCCGGCAGCAGCAGGCCGAGCGAGGCGCTGAAGGCGGCTGCCGCTGCCATGGAACGCCAAGCGGCTGGGGGCTTCAATCGCAAGGGGGCGCCATGGCCGATGGGCCCGATGATGGCATCCACCACCGGTGGCAGGGAATGCCGGCCCGGGCCGGATCTGCCCAGGCCCATCTCGAGCGATGACAAAGCCGGGCGCGACGTCTCGCAGCTTCCCACCCTGGGGACCGAGATCGCTCCACAACCGCCATGCCCCCCGTATCCGCCCCCGAGCCCAACTCCCCAGCGTCTGGAGATGTTTGCCTCGATCAGCACGCCGCCGAACTCTCGCGGCTGCGGGGACTCACCCAGGCCGAAGGGATCATCCTGATCGTGCTGGGCCTGCTGGCCCTGAGCTTCCCGATCATCGCCTCGGCCTGGGCCACGGTGATGGTGGCCGTGGCCTTCCTGGTGGCTGGCCTGTTCGGCTGGATCAACAATCTCAGCCGCGCCCGTCGGCTCAGCCGCTGGCCCTGCTTCGGGCGGCTGGTGATCGCCACCCTGTTTTTGGTGGCAGGCTGCTGGATGCTGATTCAGTTCAAAACCGGCCTGGTGCCGGCAGCCCTGCAGATCAAGGCCCTGGCCGTTGCCTTGGGCATCGTGTTCCTGGCGGAGGGCGTCGTGGCCACGCTCGTTTCACTGCGGCATCGCACGGTGGCCGGCTGGGGCTGGGGCCTGGCCAATGGGCTGGTGACCCTGGCGCTGGGCCTGCTGATCCTCAGCATGGACCCGGGAGGTCAGCTCTCGGTGATCGGACTGCTGGTGGGGATCAGCTTCCTGTTCAGCGGCTTTGATCTGTTGCGCTTCGGCGTGCACTTCCCTCCCCAGCGTGGGGAGGGCTCGCCGGCCCACTGAGGCCAGCAGCCGGCCCTGGGGCAGAGCAACGATGATGGCGAAGGCCGCAATTCCACCCTGCCCGCCAGCGACCCACCTTGAGCGATCTGTTCAGCCACCGCCGGGAGCAGACTCTGAGCCGGATTGCGCCGCTGGCCGATCGGCTGCGGCCCCGCAGTCTCGACGACTTCGTCGGCCAGGAGGCGATCCTCGGCCCCGGTCGGTTGCTGCGCCGCGCCATCACCGCCGACCGGGTCGGCAACCTGATCCTGCATGGCCCGCCGGGCACGGGTAAAACCACCCTGGCGCGCATCATTGCCGGCAGCACCCGCGCCTCCTTCCGCAGTCTCAATGCCGTGCTGGCAGGGGTGAAGGATCTGCGCAGCGAGGTGGAGGCGGCCAGGGAGCGCCTGGCACACCACGGCCTGCGCACCATTCTGTTCATCGATGAAGTGCACCGCTTCAACGCAGCCCAGCAGGATGCGCTGCTGCCCTGGGTGGAAAACGGCACCCTCACCCTGATCGGCGCCACCACCGAAAACCCCTACTTCGAGGTGAACAAGGCGCTGGTGAGTCGGGCGCGGTTGTTCCGGCTCCAGCCCCTTGAGCCGGAGGATCTGCGGCAGCTGATCGATCGGGCCCTGGGTGATCCCGAGCACGGCTATGGCCAACGCCGGGTGCGCATCCAGCCGGAGGCCGCGGCCCACTTGCTGAACGTGGCCGGCGGTGATGCCCGCAGCCTGCTCAACGCCCTGGAACTGGCGGTGGAAACCACGCCCGTCGACGCAGCCGGCGACGTGGTGATTGATCTGGCCATCGCCGAGGAATCGATCCAGCAGCGGGCCGTGCTCTACGACAAGCAAGGTGACGCCCATTTCGACACGATCAGTGCCTTCATCAAGTCGATCCGCGGCTCCGATCCCGATGCCACCTTGTTCTGGCTGGCCCGCATGCTGGAGGCCGGAGAGAACCCGCGCTTCATTCTCCGGCGGCTGCTGATCTCCGCCGGCGAGGACATCGGTCTGGCCGATCCCCAGGCGATGGTGGTGGTGGAGGCCTGTGCGGCAGCCTTCGACCGGGTGGGCTTGCCCGAAGGGCTCTATCCACTGGCCCATGCCGCCCTGTACCTGGCCGGCAGCGAGAAAAGCAACAGCAGCCTGGGGCTGTTCGATGCGATCAAGGCCGTCCGCGACGCCCAGAAGCAGCAGGTGCCCTCCCACCTGCGGGACGCCAGCCGTGATGGCAAGGCCTTCGGCGATGGCGTCGGCTATCGCTATCCCCATGCCTATGCCGAGCACTGGGTGGCCCAGCAATATCTGCCCAGCGCCCTGCAGGGGGAGGTGTTCTGGCAGCCAGGCACCCTCGGCTGGGAAGGAGCCCTGCGCCAGCGCCTGCAACAGCGCCGGGCCGCCCAGCTGGCCGCCGCGGCCGAAACCGAAAACGACCAGCCGGAGTTGCTGAGCAGCAGTCCCCACGATCCGGTGCTGGCCCGCTGGCTGCAGCGCCAGGCCGCCGCCGAAGGGGAACGGCTCGACCGCCTGCGCCAACGCTTCTGGCAGGACGCCACGATCCAACGCCTGGACCGGGTGCTGGTGCTGGAAGCCCGCTCGCTGCTGTGGGCCCTGGACCCCCTGCAGGCCGCCAGTGAAGGCGACGTGGTGATCACCCTGGCGGCCACAGCCGACCAGGAACGGCTCGAGGCCCAGTTGCAGCTTCTTGATCACCTGCGCCGACCCAGGTTGCTGAGGCTGCCTGCAGAGCAGCCCTCAGCCCTGGCCCTGGAACTGGAAGCCAACTGGCACTTCGACTGGCTGGCAGCTCGCCAACCCTGGCGCGCCAGTGGCAGCCAACAGCTGGAGAGCAGCATCGCCGCGCTCACCGCCCTGGCGGCACCGGCGGCCCGAGCCAGGTTGCTGTTCAGTGAACCGTTGCTCGGCCCGGTCGGCAGCCTGCTGGCCCACGACAGTGGCCTGACCGCAACAGCAGAGCTGGCCGAGGCCCTGAGCCGAGCGCAGACCCTGGAGCGGGGCTGGCTGGCGGCCCAGGGACCGGGACCAACGCTGGTGCAGACCCAGTTGGAACGATGGGGCTGGCAGGTGGAAGGCCACAGCTGGCAGGAAGAACTGGGCCTGGCCCTGGATGACGGCCTGCTGGAGCGCTGGTTCAGCTCCGGAGCCGACTACCGGCAACTGCTGAGCACCCAGCTGGACAGCAAGGTGATCGATCAGCTGCGCAGCCTGTTCAGCCGCCACCAGGGGAGTCGCCTGCCCCAGCCGCTGCGCCACACCCTGCTGCGGGCCCAGCGCGCCGGCTGAGCGGGCCAATCAGGCCAAGCAGGCAACCGAGACAGCGAGACAGGCCATGAAAAAGCCCCGGGCTGGCCGGGGCTGATGGGATCAAAAGAGGGTGGTCAGGGGCAAGCCCCCAGGATCACCAGAGACCGCGGATCGGTTCGGCGTAGGGAGCGGGAGCCGGGGCCGGAGCCGGTGCGGGACGCTCAGCCACGACGGCGACCAGCTGGTTGGCCTGGATGCAGGCGGGGAGGAACACGTACCAGGAGAGCAGGGAGGTGCACTGGGCGGTTCCAGGCTGGCAACGGCCTTCGGCGCAGATGTTCTGGGCACCGGTGTAGGTGTTGCAGAAGTCAGCCAGGCGGAAGTCGGTGGGCAGGGCGCGCATGATGCCTGCGGAGGAGATGGTGCCATCGGTGGCATCAGCCAGAATGGCGCCACGCAGGGCCTGAACCGCGTAGGTGTTCATGCTCCAGTAAGGAAAATAACTGGCGGTGGCGTTCTTGAGGAACTTCACACCGGCGTCCGAATAGAGGAAGTTCGAAACGCCGACCAGGTTGACCGAGTAGTTCTTGGTCATGCCGGTGCGCACTTCATCGGCGGTCCAACCGGAGCGATTGAGACCACCTTCCAGGCCGCGGTCAGTGATCGCACCAGTTTCAAAAAAGGTGTCGAAAGCCTGCTGGTTGGTGGACCAGACAGCGCCGCCGGTATTCCAGCGCACGGGCAGGCCGTTCTGGACAGCAGCGGAAACGGGGAGAGCGGAGGCGGTCAAAGCCGTTCCAATGGCGAGACCAGTGATTAGACGCTTGAGCATCGGGACCCAGGGAAAAGGAATTCACTCCTATTATGCCAACGTCAAGCAAATCGACCACACAAGATCGTCTTCAGATGTGCTGCTGCCCGCCGGCTGGACCTGTGGCCGAGGCAAGAGGCCTGACTCCTAAGCTCTCAGCCCAGCTTGAGCAAGACCGCCATGGCCCTTCAGATCGGTGATGCAGCGCCTGATTTCAGCCTGCCTGATCAGAACGGCGACAGCGTGAGCCTGGCGGCCCTCAAAGGCCAACGGGTGGTGATTTACTTCTATCCCAAGGATGACACCCCTGGCTGCACCAAGGAGGCCTGCAATTTTCGCGACCGCTGGAGCGCTTTTGAACGTCAGGGAATTCAAGTGCTGGGGATCAGCAAGGATGGGGCCGGCAGTCACAGCAAGTTCATCGGAAAATATGAGCTGCCCTTCACCCTCCTCACCGATGCCGAGCCCTGTCCTGTGGCCACGGCCTACGAGAGCTACGGCCTCAAGAAATTCATGGGCAAGGAGTATCTGGGCATGATGCGTCACACCTTCGTGATCGACGCCGAAGGCAAGATCGAAGTCCTGTACACCAAAGTGAAGGCCGAAACCATGGCCGACCAGATCCTCACTGACCTGGGACTGGCCTGAGGCTGGGACTGGCATGAGGCTGGGGCCTCGCCTTGGCCTGACCTGCCTGCTGCCGGCATCGCGGCTGATCCGGGCCCAGATCAGATCGGCTGCAGTTCCACCAGGGCCTCCAGGACGAGATCGGGCTGACAATCCACCTCCAGGCCCTGGCGACCCAGCAGGGCCTGGAGTCGGGGCAGCAGCAGGGCGGCATCACCACCCGTCAGCACCACGCGGCAGCTGGAGTCCAGCTGCCGGGCCTGCAAGGCGGCATCTGCCACGGCCGCAGCCGCACCACACACCACGCCGACGGCCATCGCCCGGTCGGTGTCCATCGGCCAGTCCAAGCCAGCCCCCTGAGCCGATCCGAACCGGTCTGCCAGCGGCAGCTCGAGCTGCGGCAGGGCCGCAGTGCCCACCGCCATCGCCCGCAGCTGCAATCCAACCCCGGCCAGTAACCGCCCCCCCGCAAATCGCCCCGATTGCTCCACCCGGGTGAGGCTGAGCACGGTGCCGGCATCGGCCACCAGCACCCCCTGACCATGACGCCGCCAGGCGAGCCAGCCGGCCAGGGCTCGATCCAGCCCCAGCCAGGGTGGCAAGGCAGTCAGCGGCACCCGATCCAGCGCTAGCCGCCGCTGCGGCGGCAACGTCACCAGCAGCGGCAGCGGCCCCACCGCGGCCCAACCGACCAGATCGGCGAGGAGTCCAGGCTCCAGAGCGCCAGCCGGCGGCAAGCCATGCTCCACCCGCAGCCCGCCAG
>CAIZOZ010000071.1 GCA_903934745.1 uncultured cyanobacterium | reverse complement strand
TCCAATTACAATACCTATACGCCGCAAACCTTCGCTCACGAGATTGGCCACGCCCTTGGCCTCGGTCACATGGGGCTTTACAACGGCACCGGCGCCTATCAAACCGACGCCAAGTTCAGCAATGACAGCTGGCAGGCATCGATGATGTCCTATTTCAGCCAGACACAAAATCCAACCACCGGCGCCTCCTTCGCCTGGCTGCAGACCATGATGCCAGCCGACTGGATTGCCCTCAACGATCTCTATAGCAACCAGGGCTTCAACACAACCAAGGCGTTCCGCGGCGACACGGTTTACGGCGTCGGCACGACAATCACCGCCGCGGTGAGCCAGATCTGGAATCTGTTCAGCACCTACGCCAGTTCCACCGCCTACACAATTGTCGATGGCGATGGCTACGACAGGCTTGATGTCAGCAACTACGGCGTCAATCAGTTGATCAATCTGGCGCCCTCCCAGCTGGGCTCCACCGTTCCCTCACTGTCGAACATCGGCGGCAAGATCGGCAACATCTCGATCGCCGCCGGCACGATTATTGAGGCTGCCAATGGGGGCAGCGGCGCCGACAGTTTCTACGGAAACGACGCCGCCAACACCTTCTGGGGCAATGGCAACAACGACAGCTTCTACGACAGTCTCGGATCTGACATCTATTACGGCGATGCGGGCACGGACTCGCTCTATTTCAACGAATCCATCGCCTTGGTTCGCTACGAGCTCTTCGGCGACTCGTTGTTGTTCTCTCGCCTCTCTGGCAGTGCCGATATCGACCAGGCCTGGAACAGTGTAGAGAATATCTCTTTCAACAATGTCACTTACACCTACGACCAACTAGTCCAGAGCCTCAGCGTACCCGCCCTGCCCACGGTCTCGATCGGCTCGGTGAACGGCACGCTGATCAGCGGCGCCAGCACCAACAGCACCGCCCTGAGCTTCAGCGGTGCCCTCAGCCAGGCGCTCAGCACCGATCAATCGATCGCCTTCTACCGCAACGGCCTACAGGTGGGCACCGCCGCAGCCACCACCCCCGACGCCACCACCTGGAACTTCAGCCTGCAGGAAGCCGCCGGCACCAACAACTTCGCCTACACCGCCCGGGTTGTGGGCACGGGCGGACTCTCCGGCTCGCTTTCGAGCGCCTTCCTGCTGACGGTCGACACCGTCGCCCCCCTGATCAGCGTCGATGCTCTCGACACCCTCGACACCAGACCCCTGCTGAGCGGCACGGTCAACGACAGCACCGCCCAGATCACAGTCAGCATCGGTGCCCAGACGCGCACGGCGGTGAACAACGGGACCGGCCGCTGGACCCTGCAGTGGAACGACACCCTCACCGCCGGCCAGACCTACGACGTGGCGGCCACGGCCCTGGATGCGGCGGGCAACAGCGGCAGCGACACCAGCAGCAACGAGCTGATCATCCGGGCGGATGACTTCGCCGCCTCCAGCGCCACCACCGGCCTGGTGAGTGTCGGCGGCAGCAGCAGCGGTGTGCTGGAGCAACTGGCTGACCGCGACTGGTTCGCCGTCGACTTAGTGGCTGGCCGCACCTATGAATTGCGACTGAACGGCACCACCCTGGCCGACCCCAGCCTGCGGCTGCTGAACGCAGCCGGCAGCCAGCTGGCCAGCAACAACGACAGCAGCAGCAACACCCGCAATTCCCTGATCAGCTACACGGCGACCAGCAGCGGCCGCCACTATCTGGAAGCGGCCGCCTTCAACGATGGCGGCAGCGGCAGCTACCTGATCTCCACCACCGACGTGACACCGGCAGCGCCGATTCTTTTCTTCTCACTCGCCAGCGCTGTCACCACCGCGTCGGCGGCGGTGATGGGAGGCCTCACAGCTCAGACCAACGACATCATCGCCTTCAACGGCAGCGGCTTCAGCACCTGGCTGCGCGGCAATGACAGCGGACTGACCGGGGCCGTATTGCGCGATTTCGACATCATCAGCGCCAACGAGCTGGTGGTGGCTTTCAGCGCCCCCGTCACCCTGTCGGGCATCGCCTTCGACGATTCAGATCTGGCCAAACTCACACGCAACGCGTCAGGCTCCGGCTTCGCGATCTCGATGTTTTTTGATGGCAGCGATGTGGGCCTCACCACCAACAACGAAGCCATCGATGCCATCACCGGCCTGCCGAACGGCTCCTGGCTGATCTCCACCCGCGGCGGCGGCAGTGTCACCGGCGTCAGCAACTTCAGCGCTGAGGACATCCTTCGCCTTGCACCCACCCGCCTCGGCGCCACCACCGCCGGCGCCTGGAGCCTCTATGCCGACATGAGCGATGTGGGCATCGCAGGTTCCGCGGAGAACATCACCGCCGCCGATGTGGGCAGCAATGGTCGGATGTACCTCACCACTGTAGGCAACGCCAGCGCCACGGGGCTGAGTGCGGCCAACGAAGATATCTTCAGCTTCCAGCCCACCACCCTGGGCGCCACCACCACCGGCCCATTTCAGGCGCCGCTGTTCTTCGACGGCAGTGTTTATGGACTCAGCGCCAACGCGATCCAGGGCCTTGACCTGCCGGGCTGAATGGACCCGGCCGCACCGGCACACCAGGCCCATCGCCGCCAGAGAAGGCTGCGGCTTCAGGACGGCTGCGGCTCAGCTCGCGCCGCCATGCGCAGCCCCACCAGCAACACCCAACCGGCGATGTTGATGCGGCTGTCATAAAAGGGGATGTCGGTGGCGTGCAGGCACACCAGCACCAGGGTGGAGGCCCACCAGGCGCGCTCGAACACCGCCGCCGCCAGCATGCCCTGACGGGCCGAACGCCAGAGCAGCCAGAACACCAGGCCCACCACCAGAAGCGCCGCCGGCAAGCCATGGCTGAGCGCCAGGTCGATCGGCAGATTGTGGGGATGGCCGTGCCAGTGACCGGTGCGCAGCGGGTAGATGAGGCTGAAGGCCGCCGCTCCCCAGCCCAGCCAGGGCCGCTCAGCGATCAAGTCGATGGCCACCTGCCACTGAGCCAGGCGGGTGATCGCCAGGGGCCGATGGCCGGCGAACTGCAGATCGCTGAGCCGACCCCAGATCGCCTCCGGCACCAGGGCACGGGCCGGATGTTGCAGCAGTTCCGGCACCCAGGCCACGCTGGCCGCAACCAGCAGCAACACAGTGCCAGCCAGGATCGGCAGCAGCCAGAACCAGCTGGCGGACCCCACCACCAGCGGCAGCGCCAGCAGCAGCGCCCCCCAGGCGTTGCGGGAATCGGTCAGGAAGATCGACGCCACCACAGCGGCGGCCAGCACCAGGGCCACCCCCCTCAACCAACGGCCCAGACCCGGCTGGAGCAGGGCCGCCAGGGCAAAGGGCCAGGCCAGAGCCAGCCAGGAGCCGGCGATATTGGCGTAATCAAACAGTCCAGCCAGCCGGCCGGGCGGGTTGCCGCCGGCATGAAGATGCCAGATGATCAGCCCGCCCAGCTGCTGGAAGGGCCCGCTCCAACCCCACCACAACTGACCCAGCCCGGTGAC
>CAIZOZ010000070.1 GCA_903934745.1 uncultured cyanobacterium | reverse complement strand
GCTATAGGTGGAGATGTAGTCGACGCCCGCATTGGTGCGGGAATCCGAGGCCAGAACAAGGCCATTCTCCAACCAGTAGCCAATGCAATAGGTCATCGCGTCAGGCACCAGCTGGTGAGCCAGTTTCACACGATCGCGGCCCCCACGGGCCTGGCTCGCCTCCGAGCCAGTCAGGAGACGCCAGCCGGGACGGCAGACGGGGAGACCGGTGATGGCTGCAACTGCCCTGAGGATCATCGGGCACTGTCGTCAACGGCAGCGCCGCCAACCATGGCGCGTCTTGATGAGCCCTGACAATCAGCAGCACAGGAAACGGCAGGCGAGGACGTCTTGTCCTGTCAGCCACCCGGCCTTGTCCTGGAGATGTGGCCGGTACTCCAGCGAGGGTTATGTCCAGGGTCTCAGGCCCTGGTCGAATCGCCAGGCAGGGCCTCTGGCTCTTCAGGCTGCTCGGGGAACCAACGGGCCTCCAGGTGCTTGATCACCACATAAAAGGGAGGCACCACCCCCAGCGACAGAACGGTGGCGACGAGCAGCCCACCAAAGATCACCGTACCCAGCGACTGCTGGCTGTTGGCGCCGGCAGTACTGGCCACCACCAGGGGCAGAAAACCGGCCAGGGCGGCAATCGCCGTCATCAGAATGGGCCGCAAACGGGATTCAGCCGAAGCGATGGCGGCCTGGGTGGCACTCATGCCCGCATGCATATGCTGCTCAGCCACCTCCACGATCAAGATGCCATTTTTGGCCGCCAGGCCGATCAAGGTGACCAGACCCACCTGGGCATAGATGTTGAGGTCGATCGAGCGCAGCGCCAGGAAGGCAAGCGCTCCAAGCATGGCCAAAGGCACGGTCATCAGAATCACCACTGGGGTGACATAGCTCTCGTACTGGGCCGAGAGCACGAGATACACCACCAGCACCCCCAGGCCGAACACCAGCACACTGGCGTTGCCTGCCGACATCTGCAGAGCCGACAGGCCGGTGAAGGCATAACCGATGTTGTTGAAACTGAGGTTGTTGAACACCTCCTGGATGCTGGCCAGGGCCTGGCCGGAACTCTTGCCAGCCGCCTCCACACCCTGGACGAGAATGGTGCGGTAGAGGTTGAAGTGGCTGATGATCGGTGGCGCGCTGGTGAGCTCGGTCTCGGCGAACTCGGACACCTGCACCATCTTGTCCTGCCGGTTGCGCACATAGAAGCTGAGGATGTCCTCAAGCTTGCTGCGATTGGCGGCCTGGGCTTGGACATAGATGTTGCGCACCTGGCCGCTTTCGTAGGTGAGCCCGGAGTAGTTACCACCAGCCAGCACCGCGATGGTGTTCATCGCCTGCTGGAAATCAATATCCAGAGCTCCCATGATCGAGCGATCGACCTTCAGGCCGAAGGCCGGGGCACTGGGAATGAACTGGGTGTACAGGGATCCGAAGTCTCCTGTGGACTTACCGGTTGCCACCAGCTTGTTGGCGAGATCATCGAGTTCGTTGAATGAATAGGCGCCGTTGCTGAGATCGTTGAACTGGAAATAGAAGCCCCCCTGGCTTGAGAAACCAGGCACGGCCGGGGGCTGGCCCGCCACCGCCAGGCCGCTGCTCAGCTGGCTGAGTTTGGCGTTGAGGCGCGCGACGATCGCCGGCGCCTTCTGATCGGCTCCCTTGCGCTCCTCCAGGGGCTTGAAGCCGTAGAAGAACACCCCCTGATCAGGGCTGGTTCCATTGAAGCCATAGCCGCTGATCACGGAGCCCGCAATGATCTCTTCCTCTTCATTGAGGACCTTGGCGACCTCCTGTCCCATCTTCTGGGTCTGACTCAGGGAGGCGCCGTTCTGCAGCTGGTAGATACCCAGCCCATAACCTTGATCCTCCTCCGGGATGAAGGCCGACGGCAGGGCGCCGAAAGCGATCACCGTCAGCACAATGCCGCCCGCCAGGCCAGCCACGATCAGGCGCCGGCGGCGGATCAGCAGCTCCACAAGGGTGGCGTAGCCCTTCTCCACCTTGGCGAAGAAGGCGTTGAAACGATCAAAGATCCAGGCCAGATTGGCGCCCGCCAGCACCCCCAGCACCACACCGATCACCCAAGCGATCGGGCCGAAGGAGGCGACGCTGAAACGACCGAAAGCCAGGCCGACAATCAGGCCGGCGATGCTGCCCAGCAGCCGGCCCGGTGGTTTGGACTTTTCGTTTCTGAGCAACAGAGCCGAGAGCATCGGCGAGAAGGTGATGGCGTTGAAGGCTGAAATCGCGATCGAGAACGCAATCGTCAACGCGAACTGGCGGTAGATGATGCCGATGCTGCCGGGATAGAAGGCCACCGGCACGAACACCGCCATCAAAACCAGAGCCGTGGCGATCAGCGCACCGATCAATTCACCCATGCAATCGAGGGCCGCCTGGCGAGGTCGCATCCCTTTCTCCAGGTTTTTCGACACCGCTTCGATCACAACGATGGCGTCGTCGACAACCAGGCCAGTGGCCAGAACCAGGCCCAGCAAGGTGAGCTGGTTGATCGAGAAACCAAAAATCTTGACGAAGGCAAAAGT
>CAIZOZ010000069.1 GCA_903934745.1 uncultured cyanobacterium | reverse complement strand
GCAGCTGCGTCTGGCCGGGGCTGCGAAGACCACGACGATCCGCGGCGACCTGGAGATCCTCAGCTTGGGAGGCACCCTCTCAGCCGATGGCGCCCACCTGCACATCGCCCTCGCCGATGCCAGCGGCGCCGTGATCGGCGGCCACCTCGCCTCCGGCTCGCTGGTGCGCACCACTGCCGAACTGGTGCTGGGGCTGCTGCCGGAGTGGCAGTTCAGCCGCGAGCTGGATCCAGCCACTGGCTGCGCCGAGCTGCGGATCCAGCGCTGCGATCCCGGCTGAGCAGCGGCAGCGACCTGGTAGCACCACCGGTGCTGGGTTGTTGAGGTGGCGTGATGGGCAAGAGCAACAACATCCAAACTGCTGATCTCCATGGCGTCCATCTGGCAGCTGGGTGTATGGGGCCTGAGAAGGTCTGGACGTGGATCTGGGGGCGCTAGCTGATCGGCAGGCGCTGATCCGGGTTCTGGAAGATCGCTTCCCCGACGAGAAGGCCAAGGCTCTGGTTTACCAGTGGAGCATTGCAAGGTTGGGTGCCGATGAGCTCCTTCTTAAGGGCCTTCCGCAAATGATGGCTTCACAGCACGAAGGGCCGTGGCTCCTGCGGCAGGGGCAAACCTGCCTGGTGGGGGATGGGGTTCGCTTTCATGGTGATCGAACTGCTCTTGATGTAACGAATCAACGCCTCCGGAGCGGCCTGCCCTGCTGACATGGCGGGCTGGGTTGGCCAATGCGAAGACGTGGTTTGAGCTTTGTTTTCGACCCCATAATCCCATAACCATCGATACTATGGTTTAACAATCGCAGAGGCTGTCTAGATAGTGGCTGGTCTGCAATCATCCCGTGCTGCAGCAATAAATAGCCATCTAAAGAGCAATCCATGGGTGTGGTGATCGTCCGCGGGCCTCCTCGCGGCTACCTGGAGCCTGCTAGGATGTAGATGCAGTATTGAACGCCACAAGCCCGTAAGTCGTTTTGTGTCAGCCCAAGAATGTATTTATCACCATTAAAATTGGGCAATAATGTTCAGCCGATGCTCTGAATCTGGGTGTCTACGGTGAGGACGCAACAGTAGGTTTTTTTGGTAACTTGATGACTGTTAGCGTGATCACCCCAACCAGGCTGCTGCCGGATCGGCTCAGTATGCTGGTGGAGTTGAATATGAGCCTTCGGAATAATGATTGTTTGGTCGAACATGTTATTGTTGTTGATGGTGCCAGTCAGGGAGAGCTTCCACGTGAGCTTTGCGAACGGGCTACTGTCGTTGCAACAGGGCGGCCCATCGGCCAGGCCGCCGCGCGCAATCTAGGCCTGGCTATTGCGAAAGGTGAATGGATCACCAGCGCGGATGACGATGACTGGCTGTATCCACGCTCTATTGATATGCGATTGGATGCAATCCATGGTCAGGCTGGCGCACTTTGGTCTGCGGGATATTGCACGGATGACTCCAAGATAGATCCAGGCATCGTGCCAGCAGGCCCCAGTTCCCCTGGAGATGTCTGGCGTGCCTGGCCAACGCCTATGGCCAGCATCCCTTTGGGGCCAACAACGTTGCTCATGGAAGCCAACCTCCTCAAGCGGGCTGGTGGTTGGATGGGCTTACCTCAGGGAGAAGATATTGGCATGATGATGGCCATAACATGTATGGCGCCTGGCGTGGTAATTGATGCCTATGTTTATCATATTCGCTTGCATGAGGGGCAGATGACCAAAGCAACTTGGTTCGATGATTTGGAGCTTCTGTCGCGACGATGCGCATGGGAAAGAGGCGAGAGGATTCTCTCCGAAGCACCTCCTGGATCGGCAGCTTGGCCCCGTCTTTCTCCTCAGGCGATCAGCCCTGTTGAAAGGGGTTCTCGTTTCTCCGCATCCAGCTTGGCTGTCGGGTGATTCTGCCGAACCTCCCAGTCCCCAGTTTCAAGTTTCAAGTTCAAAGTTTTACCTGATTACCCACAAGCCTCTGCGAACCTGAGATCCCGTTCGGTGAACGGCATGCAGCAGCAGACCGCATTGGCGATCCGCTCGGTCATCCCAGCTATCGAGAAGCGACGGTTGAAGCGGCCGTCAGATCCCTCGGGCTGGCTGGCGGAACTACGCAAGGTCTTACCGTCACAGATCAACTGATCAAGTTCCCTGTCCTGCTCTGCGATTTGGGCCAGCATCCACTGGCGCAGCATGGTGAACAGGCTCTGCAGGTCCAGCCGCTCAAACAGGTAGAGGAAGGTGGAGTCGGT